>NZ_VHLC01000028.1:0-88609 GCF_006547355.1 Myxococcus sp. AB036A
GGAATGGGGGGGGCCGTCAGGAGGGGAGCGTGGGATGGGCCCGAAGGTGGTATGCCTGGGGCCTCGCCATGAAGTACGCCGTCACGCTCTGGTTCTGGGTCGTCTTCCTGCTCACCGCCCCGGTGCTGTTCACCCTGGGCGCGCTGCTGCTCGTCGTCACGTACCCGTTCGACCGGGACCGGCGGCTCTTGCACTCACTGGTCTGTCGTTGGTGCTACGGCCTGTGGCTGCACGCATCCCCAGGCTGGCGCACGCGAATCGAAGGCCGTGAGCTCATTCCGCCCGGGCCCTGTGTGATGGTGGTCAACCACCAGTCCGCGGCGGACATCCTCGCCGTCATGGGCCTGTTCCATCCCTACAAGTTCGTGGCGAAGGCGTCGCTGTTCTCGCTGCCTCTGGTGGGGTGGATGATGACGCTGCTGGCCTACGTGCCCATCGTCCGGGGCTCGTCCACTGCCATGAACCAGCTCCTGGACCCGTGCCGGCGCTGGCTTCGTCGTGGCATGCCGGTGCTCATCTTCCCGGAGGGGACGTACTCCAAGGGCGGGCAGTTGCTGCCCTTCAAGCGGGGCGCCTTCCAGCTCGCGCTGGAGGAGCATGTGCCGGTGGTGCCCGTGGTGGTGGAGGGCACGCCAGGGCTGCTGGACGGAGACGGCCCCTGGATGAGTCCCACCGCCTCCATCCGCGTGCGCGTGCTTCCCGCGCTGCCGCCGGAGTCCTTCGGTCCGGACTCACAGGCGTTGGCCACGCAGGTTCGCGCGCTGTTCGAGCAGACGTTGGCGAAGACGGGCTGAGTGGCCCCGCGCACGCGCCTGTCCACGAGCAAGCCCACCCTGGTGCAAACAATGGGGGGCGGAAACACTGACACAATCCAATACAGGATGGGTGCGCCCTCGCGAACGTCTCATGCGTGCTGAGGGGACACTGCGCTATCCTCAACACACATGCGCGCTACTTTGATGTTACTTGGGTTGTTAGGGCTGTCTTCGCCCGCCTGGGCCGCGGTGCCCTCCGGCTTCGTGGAGACGCCCTTCACCTCCAATACCCTCACGCAGGCCACGGGGATGGCATGGGCGCCGGACGGTTCAGGCCGCCTGTTCATCACCCTCAAGACGGGCGAAATCCGGGTGGTGTCGCTGAAGGACGGCCAGCCTGAAACGCAACCAGGGAACAGCACGCTGGTGACGCAGGTGTTCGCGACGGAGGATGCCATCCACACCAGCAGCGAGTGCGGCCTCCTCGGTATCGCGTTCGATCCGAACTACGTGGTCAACCGCTACGTCTATTTCTTCGTCACCGTCTCCGCGTCGGAGCAGCAGATTGTCCGCTACACGGATGCGAACGGGAGGGGCACGGCGCGCACCGTCGTCGTCAGTCGGCTGCCCACGCGGGGCGCGAACAATGACGGCGGCGCCATTGGCTTCGGCCCGGACGGAAAGCTCTACTGGGCCATTGGCGACCTGGGCAACGGCACGGGCGTGAATGCGGACCTGACGTCGATGGCGGCCAAGGTGAGCCGCGCGAACCCGGATGGCACGCCCGCCAGCGACAACCCCTTCAACGACGGCGTGGGGCCCAACAACGAGTACATCTGGGCGCGCGGCCTCCGCAATCCCTTCACCTTCACCTTCCAGCCCACCACGGGCCGGTTGTGGGTGAACAGCGCGGGCACCGACTACGAGCAGGTCTTCGTCGTCACCCGCCGAAGCCATGCCGGCTACAGCGACTACGAGAACGACCAACCCAGCACCAACGACTTCATCACTCCCGTCGTCAAGTACAGGACCAACGGTTCCGACACCCGCGGCCTCGCCGCGGGCGGCGCCGTACGCAGCAGCGGGGTGACCACCTTCACCACCACCGGGAACCATGGCTTCCGCAAGGGTGAGCGGCTCACGCTCAACGGTGTGGAGGATGCGAGCTTCAATGGCCTGTTGCTGGTGGCCAGCGTTCCTTCCCCCACGACCTTCACCGTGTCGCAGCCTTCGCTGCCGGACGCGGCGAGCAGCGGGGGAACGGCCACGACGCAGGAACTCGGTGGCTCCATCACGGGTGGCACCTTCTACGACGCGACCCTGTTCGACGAGGCGTACCAGGACAACTTCTTCTTCGGGGACTTCAACACCGGTCAGCTGACGCGAGTCACCCTGGAAGAGGACAACTCGGTGGCCACGGTGGATGAATGGGCCACCGGCTTCACCTCGCAGGTGGACATGTCGGTGGGGCCGGACGGCGCGGTCTACACCATCGGCGCGTCGGGCGGCGTCCTGCGGCGCATCTCGCCCGAGACGCCGGGACAGAAACTGGTGGTGTCCGGGCTGCAGCCGCGCGTCGAGGAGGGCGGACGCGCTGTCTTCACCGTGCGCCTGGCCGAAGCGCCGGCCTCCGATGTCTCCGTGCAGGTCTCTCGCGCGCTGGGCGGCTCCGAGGACCTGAGCATCGTCAGCGGCGCGGCGCTCACCTTCACCGCGTCCAACTGGAACGTGCCCCGGGTGGTGACGCTCACCGCGGCGGTGGACGAGGACGAGACGCCGGATGTCGCCACCTTCATGGTGGTGGCGGACGGGCTGCGGGAGGTGGCGGTGGTGGCCACCACCATCGACAACGACTCGCCGCGCCTGGTGCTGACCGAGTCGCAGGTGACGGTCGTGGAGGGCGGGACGGCGACCTTCGGCGTGTCGCTCTCACGGCGGCCCACGCGCAACGTCACGGTGACCGTGGCACGCACCCGCGGGGACGAGGACCTCTCCGTCCAGTCCGGGGCGACGCTGACCTTCACCACCTCTGACTGGAACACGCCCAAGGACGTCACCCTGGCCGCCGCGGCGGACGCGGACACCGAGGACGCCACGGCCATCATCACCGTGGCCGCCCCGGGTGTGGACGCGCGTGAGGTGGAGGCCTTCGAGCAGGACACGACCCCCATTCCGCCCTTCATCCTCTCCGAGCCGGTGACCCGAGCGGTGGTGGGTACTCCGTACCGGTATGCGGTGCAGGCGACGGCTCGGCCCGCGCCCACGTATGCGCTGGTGAGCACGGTGCCGGGCATGAGCATCGATGCCGCCACTGGCGTCATCACCTGGGAGCCCACCGAGACGGGCACGGTGGAAGTCTCCGTGCGCGTGAGCAACGGCGCCGCGCCGGACGCCGTGCAGGACTTCACCATCACGGTGAGCCCGGACGCGCCGCCCACCGCCATCCTCACGCGTCCCGAGGACGGTGAGCATGTGTCCGGCGCCACGGCGGAGTTCTACGGCGACTGCCAGGACGACGTGGGCTGCACGCACGCGGAGTTCTACGTGGACGACGTGCTGCGCTACACCGACGAGCGGACCGAAAGCCCCTACTCCTACGGCGGCGAGCCCAGCCGCTGGGACACCACGGGCCTGACGCCGGGCTGGCACCGCGTCCGCTTCGTCGTGGTGGACTCGACGGGGCAGCAGGGCTCCGCTGAGGCGACGGTGTGCGTGGGGGATGTCCCCTGTGAGTCGCCGTCGTCGGATGGGGGGACGGACGCCGGAACCGAGCCTCCGCCTCCCAACGAGCCGGGCGGCTGCAACTGCAACGCGATGCCGCTGGCGCCGTTGGCTTGGGGCTCGCTTGCGTGGCTCGTGCTCCAGCGGCGGCGGTCGCGTCGCAGTTGAGCGCGCCTGGCTGCTCTTGCGCGGGTGGCCCTGCTCGGCCACCTCGTGCAGGGCATCTTTGAGCAGAAGCGCTGGAGTCACCATGGACTCCAGCGCTTCGACGCTGCCGGGCATGCCGAGCTTCACCGCCTGGCGCCGCTCGTCCTCGAGGGTGACGTTCCCGAAGTGGCGGCAAAGCACCCTGCGCGGATGCCGCACGCGCGGGACCCACGGCGTGTCAGCAGGGTCTCCAGCCTCAGGACTGGGTGCCTTCCTGTCCGGTGCCCTCCGACCGCCACTGGGTATGGCCGCGCGTGCCCTGCACGGCGTCGGCCAGCTCACGCACGGGCGTCAGCAAGCCGTACAACTCGACGGAGGTGCATGGGACTTCGTTTATCACCTCCGCCGACAGGACGCCGTTCTCGATGGAGAAGGCCTCGAAGGCGCGGGCCAGGTTCAGCAGGGGGCGCCGCATGCCCGCGCTGAGGAGGATGGCGCGGGCCTGAGGGGTGACGTTCTTCAGGTCCAGCACGGCGTCGAGGCCGGCATCGCCAATTTGCTCGTCCTGTACGCCGAACAGCTTGAGGAACTTGTCGCCCAGCCCCTCGGGCCGGATGACCACCTCGCGCGGAAAGTCGTCGCCGAGCTCGTGCCGGATGATGGTGGCGATGCGGTACGCCTTCTCGTGGTGGCGGTACTCGGTCTCCAGGGTGAGCGGACGCCCGGCGTAGCTGCCCTCCATCTTCAAGGTCCCCGCGGAGTACATGAACCTGCCGGGCGTCGGCATGAAGGACCAGCCACGGGTGGTCGCGAAGTCCTGCCAAACCTGGATTTGATGCTTCCAGCGGCGCCAGCGGAAGTAGCCAACGATGCTCGAGACGCCGACGCCCGCCCCGAGGATGCCGGCGAAGATGCCAATTTGTAGCCCGGTCATTCCCGCGAGCATCTCTGCTCGGAGCGTATTGGCCAACCCCCTCCGTGCGTGAGGGCCTCCGGAGGGGACGTGGCGGGGCGTCTTCTCCAGAACGGCCTGGAATTACAGGAACTTGCGCACATGTCAGGGTGAGGGAGTAAGGGAGCAGGCGCCCGCCGCTTGGAGCGAGCAGCCCTCTGTTGGAGGCTGCCCGCTGGCCAGAGCGCCACGGGAAAGAGGGAGGGTGGACGCCTGATGCGCCTGCTGCACACGTCGGACTGGCACCTGGGACACACGCTGTACGACGTCTCGCGGGATGCGGAGCACGCGGCCTTCCTGGACTGGCTGCTGGAGACCCTGGAAGCGGAGTCCGTGGACGCGCTGCTGGTGGCCGGGGACATCTTCGACACGGCGAACCCCAGCGCGGAGGCGCAGGCGGCCTGGTACCAGTTCGTCGCGAAGGCGCGGCGGCGGATGCCCCGGCTGGACGTGGTGGTGATTGGCGGCAACCACGACTCCGCGGCGCGGCTGGACGCGCCGGACCCGCTGTTCGCGGCGCTGGGCGTGCACGTGGTGGGCGGACTGCCGCGGGCCCGAGGCGCCATGGACCAGGAGCGGCTGCTGGTGCCGCTGCACGACGCGAAGGGACGGGTGGGGGCGTGGGTGGCGGCGGTGCCGTATCTGCGTCCCTCGGACCTGCCGCCCGTGCCCGGGGACATGGGAGACCGGATGGTGGAGGGGGTGCGCGCGGTGTACGCGGAGGTGCTGGCCGCGGCGCGGCGCAGGCGTCAGGCGGGACAGGCGCTGGTGGCCATGGGGCATTGCTACATGACGGGCACGGAGCTGTCCGCGTTGAGCGAGCGGAAGATTCTCGGTGGCAACCAGCACGCGCTGCCCGTGGACCTGTTCCCGGACGACGTGGCCTACGCGGCGCTGGGGCATCTGCACAAGGCCCAGCGGGTGGGCGGACGCGAGGGGGTGCGTTACAGCGGCTCGCCGTTGCCCCTGTCGCTGTCGGAGGCGGGCTACCGGCATCAGGTGCTGCTGGTGGAGCTGGAAGGCGACGCGCTGCGCGAGGTGCAATCCCTGCCCGTGCCCCGGACCACGGACATGGTGCGCGTCCCTTCGCGGGACGCGGCGCCCCTGGACGCGGTGCTGACGCAACTGGAGGGCTTGCCGGCGCACGACGCGGACACGCTGGAGTGGCGGCGGCCCTACCTGGAGGTGTGCGTGTCGTTGCCCCGGCCGGAGCCCGCGCTGCGGCAGAAGGTGGAGAAGGTGCTGGAGGGGAAGGCCGCGCGACTGGTGAAGCTGACGCCCGCCTATACCGGGACGGGAGGCGCGCTGGCGGAGGTGCAGCCGGGCCTCTCCCTGAAGGAACGCACGCCCGAGGATGTCTTCCGCGCGCGTTACGCCCGTGACTTCGAGGAGCCACCCGCACCGGCGCTGCTGGAGGCATTCCATACGTTGCTGACCGACGTGCAGGAGGAGTCGCCGTGAAGGTGCTCGCGATTCGCGGTTCCAACCTGACGAGCTTCGCGGGGGACTTCGCGCTGGAGCTGGACCAGCCGCCGTTGGACCGGCTGGGCCTGTTCGCGATTACCGGCGCCACGGGCGCGGGCAAGAGCACGTTGCTGGACGCCCTGTGTCTGGCGCTGTTCGACCGCACGCCCCGGCTGGGGGGACGAGGCGGCGCGCCGGTGGGCCGCGCGGACGAGGACGAGGACGCGCGGCTGTCCGCCTACGACGTGCGCGGCATGTTGCGCCGGGGCGCGGGCGAGGGCTACGCGGAGGTGGACTTCCTGGGCAAGGACGGGCGGCGCTACCGGGCGCGCTGGTCCGTGTGGCGCGCGCGCAACCGCGCCGAGGGGCGCTTCCGGCCCCAGGAAATGCAGTTGATGGACGTGGTCACCGGGCAGCTCACGGGCCGCACCAAGGGCGAGGTGCTGGCCGCCATCCAGGAGCGGCTGGGGTTGTCGTTCGACCAGTTCCGTCGCTCGGCGCTGCTGGCGCAGGGCGAGTTCGCGGCCTTCCTCAAGGCGGATGCCAGCGAGCGCGCGGAGCTGCTGGAGCGGATGACGGGCACGGAGGTGTACAGCCGCCTGTCCATGGCCGCGCATGAGAAGAACAAGGCGGAGCAGGAGTCGCTGGCGAAGCGGGCGCAGGGATTGGCGGCGATTGCCCTGATGCCAGAGGCGGAGCGCGCGGCGGCGGCGGCGGCGCTCGGTGAGGAGTCCCGGGCGCGTCAGGCGGTGGAGGCGCTGCTCAAGGACGCGGAGGGCGCGGCGGCGTGGCATGTCGCGCGGGCGGGGCTGCGGGAGGCGGAGCTCGCGGCGGAGGCGAAGGCGCAGTCGGCCAGGACGGCCCTGGAGGAGGCGGCGCCGCGCGCGGCACGGCTGGAGGCGGTCCGCGAGGCGGAGGCCTTCCGGGGGCCGGTGGCGGCGGCGGAGGCCGCGGAGCGCCGGTGGGCGGAGGCGGAGGCGGCGCAGGTGGCGCGGGCGTCGGAGGTGGAGGCGGCGCTGTCGGAGGTCTCGGCGCGGCGGGTGGGGCAACTGGAGGCGGAGACCGCGCGCGCCGCGGCGCAGGAGCGGGAGGTGGCGACGCGTCCCGCGCTGGAGGAGGCGGCGCGACTGGATGCGCAGCTGGAAGGTGTTTCCCGGGAGGCGCGTGAGGCGCGGGCGCGGGCGGAGAAGTCCCAGGCGGCACTGTCGGAGGCGAAGGCGGAGCTGGATGCCGTGCTCGTGCGCGAGGCCGAGGCACGGGACAAGGGGGAGGCCGCGAGGCACTGGCTGACGGAGAAGGCGCACTGGGTCGCGCTCACGAGCGAGTGGCCGCGCTGGCATCGCGAGCTGGAGCGCTACGAGGGGGCGCAGGGCGAGCGGCGCAAGGCGGGTGAGGAGTCCGGACGGCTGCTCGGTGAGGTGGAGGGACTGCGCGAGACGGTGGGCCTTCGGCGGGGGGAGCGGGATGCCGCGGTCCGTGCGGAGGAGATGGCCCTGGCCGCGGCGACGCACGCCGAGGCGGCCGTGGGGACGGAGACGGGCGCGCAGCGGCGGGCGCAGCGTGAACGCCTGTTGGCGCGGCAGGAGGCCGTGCGGGGCTTGAAGACTGCTCACGAGGGGCTCGTCGCGGATGAGGCCGAGGCTCGCGAGGCGGGCACGGAGGTGAAGGCGGCGAAGGCGGAGGTCGAGGCCGCGACGGCGGAAGCGCGCGCGGCGGAGACCCGGCGGACGCAGGGGGAAGCCGCGCTCAAGGAGGCGCAGCGCTCGCTGTCGCTGGCGCAGGCGACGCAGGGCTATGCGTCCCACCGTACATTGCTGAAGGACGGTGAGCCGTGCCCGTTGTGTGGCGCGGAAGAGCACCCCTACGCGCGCGAGGTGTCCGCGCTCGATGGGCTGGTCGCGGAAGCAGCTTCGCGCGTGGAGACGCTGGAGAAGGAGCGGACCGCGGCCACCCAGGCGGAGGTGGCGGCGAGCGCTCGGCGCGCGGCGGCGAATGCGCGTGCCGGACAGGCGGAGGCGCGCAGGCAGTCCGCGGAGGCTCGCGCGGAGGCGCACGGCGAGGCCTGGCGGAAGGGGCGTGCCTCGTGGCTGGAGTCCATCCGGGAAGCGGGCGCGGAAGTGTCCTCCCGTACTCCCTCCGTGCCGGCGTCCGATGGCAGCGCTCGAATGTCCAGTGTGGACGGGGGCGCCGAGGCTGCGCGGTCGTCGGCGCGAGCCGGAGGCGCTGACGCGTCGCCACCGGCTGCGGGAGGCTCGCCCGAGGCGGGCGCGTGGCTCGATGCGGCGCGTGCTGAGGTCGCGGAGCAATTGGCGGCGCTGAAGGCCGACGAGCAGGCCGACGAGTCACTGGCCCGCACCGCGCGAGAGGCCCGCGCGGCGCTGGAGACGCAGCGCACGCGGCGCGAGGTGGCGGCGGAGTCGCTGCGCCGGGCGGAGGAGGCGCTGGCGCGCGCGGAGTCGGTGCTCAAGGACGTCCATGCCCGGCTCGAGACCGCGGAGCAGACGTTGCGGCAGGTGCTCGCGGAGGTGTCACCCGTCTTCACCGCGGACGTGGGCTGGGAGCGGAAGTTGGAGGAGGACCCGGCCACCTTCCGCCGCAAGTGTGGAGAGCGGGTGGTGATGTGGAAGGGGAAGGAGGAGGCCCGGCTGAAGGCGGAGGAGCGCGAGGCCGAGGAGCAGCGTCATCGCGCCCGGGCGCAGGGATTGGTGGAGGTGAGCACCCGCCACGCCGAGGAGCATCAGGCCTTCGCCGTGCGCAAGGAGCAGGAGCGCGGCGAGCTGACCCGCGCACGCGCGGCCCTGCTGCACGGCCGTCCCACGGCGGAGGTCCGCGCCGAGCTCCAGGCACGGCTGGAGGCCACGGAGTCAGCCTTCGAGCAGGCACGTGAGCGCGCCGAAGCGGCGCGTCAGGCGGCGCAGGTCGCCACCGCGCGTGCCGAGGATGCCGTGCGCGCCAGGACGGAGGCGCTGGCCCTGCGTGAGTCGGAAGGCGCCGCGCTGACAACGCTGCTCGCCGCGCGTGGGACCACGCTGGAGGCCGTGCGGACGCTGCTGGCATTCGACGCGGCCTGGCGTGAAGCCGAGGCTCGCGCACTGTCGGCCCTGCGTGAGGCGCTCGCCCAGGCGACCGCCGTGCTGGCGGAGCGAAGCGAGCGTCGCGCGCGGCACGAGGACTCCGGTCCTCCGGCGCTCTCCGAACAGTACGCGGGCGCCGAATGTGAGCGGCTGCGCGCGGAGGTCGAGGCCCGTCGTCATGCCGAGGCCGCGCTGCACGCGCGCCTGGAGGCGGACGACACGGCGCGGGCGCGGCACGGCACCGAGGCCGCGGCCTTGGAGGAGGGCCGCCGCGCGGCGGAGGTGTGGAAGGTGCTGGGCGACCTCATCGGCTCGCATGACGGCAAGCGTTTCAAGGTCTTCGCCCAGAGCCTCACGCTGGACGCCTTGCTGCTGCATGCCAACGCGCACTTGCGGGAGCTCGCGCGGCGCTACCGGCTGATGCGCGTGCCCGGACACGACCTGGACCTCCAAATCGTGGACGGGGACATGGGCGACGAGGTCCGCAGCGTGGCCAGCCTGTCCGGCGGTGAGAGCTTCCTGGTGTCCCTGGCGCTCGCGTTGGGGCTGGCGTCCCTTTCGTCGGAGACGACGCAAGTGGAGACGCTCTTCATCGACGAGGGCTTCGGCACGCTGGACCCGGAGACGCTGGAGGTGGCCCTGGCCACGCTGGACGCGCTCCAGGCCACGGGCCGGCAGGTGGGCATCATCTCGCACGTCAGCGGCATGGCGGAGCGCATCGGCGTGCAGGTGCGCGTGGTGAAGCAGGGCGGCGGGCGCAGCCGGCTGGTGGTGGAGGGCGACCCGGGCATGGTGCCTCCTTCCATGGGACAGCAGGAGGTGGCGTAGCGGACCCTGGCGGGCTCAGGTCTCCATCAGCCCGCGCACCACCGCGGCCACGGCCAGGGGCGTGGCCACGCGGTCATCGCTCAGCGGCACCAGGGCCCGGGCGAACTGCTCCGCGGAGCCGAAGCGCTGCGAAGGGACGGGCGCTAGCGCGCGGTCCAGCACCAGCGCCAGCGCGTCGGGGACGCCGGGCACACGCATGCGTACGGGCGTCACCCGGCCGCCGCGGATGGAGGACTCCACCTGCTCCTCCGGGCCGGAAGGGAAGGGCGACTCAAGCGCCAGCAGCTCGTAGAGCAGCACCGCCGTCGCCCACAGGTCCACCGCCACGGACACGTCGCCCGCGAGCAGCTCCGGGGAGCGGTAGTGCTGCTTGCCCAGCCGCCGGATGTCCTGCACCGCGCCCGCGCGGGAGCGCGCCACGCCGAAGTCCGCCAGCTTCACCTCACCGGTGCGGGACAGCAGCACGTTGTGCGGGGACACGTCACAGTGCACCACGCCCAGGGGGCGGCCCGTGGTGCTGACGGCATGGTGCGCGTGCGACAGGGCCTCCAGCACCTGCCGGACGATGAGCACGGAGATGTCGATGGGCAGCTCGATGCGGCGGCGGCGGCACCGCGCCAGCACGCGGCCCAGGTCGGGGCCTTCCACCAACTCCAGCGCCAGGTAGCCACCGTCCGGCAGCTCGCCGTACTCCACGAAGCCGACGATGTACGGGTGACGCAGGCAGCGGGCGAGCTCGGCTTCGTGCAGGAGCTGCTCGTGGGCCTCCGCGTCTCTCATGCGCTCGGGACGCACGCGCTTGAGGGCCACCTGCGCTCCGGCATGTGGGCCCTGCTGCATCCGCGCGAGAAACACCTCCGCCATGCCGCCGCGTCCCAGCCGAGACAGCAGCTGGAAGCGGCCATGGTCGCGAGGCCAGATTTCCCGCACGTTCTCCATCACGTTCAGCCCACGCCACCCGCGAGGCTCGCCAGGTAGTCGTCCAACGTCTGGGAGAAGGTGGCGTCGTCGTTGAGGAACGCCAGGCCCACTCCGCCCGTGTACGGGTCGTCCACCACGTGGACCACCACCGCGTCGCCCTGCAGGCGTTCGCCGTTGGGCAGCTTCACGTCCACGGTGACGACGCTGTCGGGCAGGGGCCGGTGCGCGGTGCGCACGAAGAGGCCGCCGTTGGAGATGTTGAGGGCGTGCTCACGCACGAAGTCCAACTCGGTCCGGAACTCCATCTCCAGCTTCACGGCGAAGCGGCGCCCGCGACGCTGAGGCCCCTCCGGCGGGCGGACGAGCACCTGGTGAGTCTGGTTGCTGGGAGAGGGAGCGGGCGCCTCCACGGGCTTCGGGCTCGTTGGAGGTACGGAGGCCGCGGCGCCACCCACGGTGGGCCCCGCGGGCCGCACGCTGCTGACAGGCAGCGTAGCCAGGTGCTGTTGCAGCACCCGCGCCGCGGCGGAGCATTCGTCTCCCCGGAAGGTGGTGCCGCCTCCGAAGGCCGCCGCGCGAAAGGCATCTCGCTCCGCCTTGGGCAGACGCCACAGCTCCACGAACGTGCCACCGCTGCGCTTCGCGTCCTCCGCGAGCCGCTCCACGGCGGAGCGTGGATAGCCTGGAGCCTCCACCTTCAATTCAATGCCTGCTTCCTCGGGGCGCAGGGCCACCACGAGCTGGAGTGACTGCGCGGAGGTGAGCACCTCGCCAATCCCTTCCACCCAGGCCGCCACGCGCTCCGGGGGAGCCGAGCCATTCCACAATGCCGCAAGACCGAAGACGGGCACGGGTGCGACGATAGCCGAGCCCTCTCAACCCGCGAACCCCGTTTACCAACAGCCTGGGCGCAATCCAGCCACGTCACTGGACTGGGATCATCCAGACCCCGACTCAGAGTTGCCCCAGGGGAACAGGTACTCGGAAACTCCCGCGTTGTTCTCTATTATGGAAGTCTGCTTCGACTCACCCCCCACCTGGAGTCGGAGTCATTGGAGTCAAAGACGATGCGCAACTCCCTGATGAGGTATTTCACCTGCGCGTTGCTGGCAGCGTCGTTGCTGACTGGCTGCGGCGGTGGGAAAGACCCTGACCCCAATCCACAACCGAACACCGATGCTGGCCCCGGCGGCGACGGGGACGGCGGTACGGATGCCGGCCCGCTTGAAGAAGACGCGGGCGTGATTCCGGATCCGGACCCAGACCCGGGTGAGGTGCCCACGGATATCGATGACCCTGACAACTCGACGAAGGACTCCGACTGTGACGGCCTGACGGACGCGGAGGAGTTCGCGACCATCTATCCCGGCGGCGCGAAGACGAACCCCGGCCTGCGTGACACGGATGGCGACGGCATCCGCGACGGCGTGGAGGTGGGCCGCACCTCGAGCCCCGACCCCCGCTGCAACTTCCCCGGTGACCAGGACACGACCACGCGCACCTCGCCGGTGCTGGCGGACACGGACGGTGACGGCATCCCGGACGGCCTGGAGGACCTCAACCGCAACGGCCGGAGGGACCCGGGCGAGACGGACCCGAACGCCATCGACTCGGATGGTGACGGCCTGTCGGACGGTGCGGAGGACGCCAACCGCAACGGCGTGGTGAGCCCCGGTGAGACGGACCCGCGCAAGCGCGACACGGATGGCGACGGCCTGGATGACGGCCTGGAGTCGCGCACCGGCACCAACCCGCTCGCCCCGGATTCGGACGGCGACACCTGCAGCGACGGTGACGAGGACATCAACCGCAACGGCATCGTGGACGGCAACGAGACGGACCCGCGCGTGGCGGACTGCGCCGCGTCGATTCCGGACGCCGACTTCGACGGCATCCCGGACTCGGTGGAGGTTGCGACGGGCACGGACCCGAACAACGCCGACACGGACGGTGACGGCATCCAGGACGGTGTCGAGGACAAGAACCGCAACGGCCGCGTGGACGCCGGTGAGACGGACCCCCGCCTGGCGGACACCGACTGCGACGGTCTCCAGGACGGCCCGGGCCGCAATGGCTTCCGCGGTGAGGACACCAACGGTAACGGCCGCGTGGATCCGGGCGAGACGGACCCGACCAACCCCGACACGGACGGTGACGGCCTGCTGGACGGCCTGGAGCTGGGTGTGACGACGGCGCAGGCGCCGCGTCAGAACTGTGGCTACGTGGGCGACGCGGACCCGACCACCACCACGTCCCCGACGAACCCCGACAGCGACGGTGACGGCATCCAGGACGGCGCGGAGGACGCCAACCAGAACGGGCGCGTGGACGCGGGCGAGCTGAACCCGAACGACTCCTCCGACGGCGCGGCCACCACGCCGGCGGGCCAGGCCTGCCGCACGTCCAACCTGCGCACCGTCACCTTCAAGGAAGAGAACGGCGCGGACCTGCGGCTGGCGCTGCCCTCCACCTTCACGGACGCCAACCTGCGCACCATCCGCGATGGCAACAACGCGGTGGGCATCATCGGCTGGGACGCGACCAAGCAGGTGACGCTGATTGCGTACAAGCGCGGCCGCGTGGGCACGTCGTCCAACCCCACGAACGACGAGGCGGGCATCCGCTCCGCGTCGTTCAACTCCGCCACGCGTGACTTCCAGCAGACCTTCACCACCTGGGACGGCTACGCCGCGCTGTCGGCGCGCTACGGCCTGTCGGGTAGCGCGGACCTGAAGACGTTCACCAACACCCTGACCCGCTCACTGGTGCCCGGAAGCACGGGAGAGCTGACGGGAACGGCCGGCATCACCGGGCCCTTCACCATGCAGGCGCAGTACGTCCACCGCTCCGACCAGAGCGTGGTGGTGGTGATGGCCATCACCCCGACGTCTCGTTACAACGAGGCGGGCAGCCTCTTCACGACGGCGGACACGGCGGGCGGCTCGGCGCTGGCGCAGTTCGGTGACGCGGACGCGGTGCAGTGCGAGAAGTTCACCGTGCGGCAGGCGGTGGTGGACTTCCTCTTCGTGGTGGACGACAGCGGCTCCATGGCCTCGTCGCAGCAGTCGCTGGCCAACGCGGCCTCGGCCGTGGCGGCCAAGCTGGCCAACGCGACGCTGGATTATCGCCTGGCGATGGTGAGCACCACCTATACCTATGGCAGTGGTTCGAACTCGGGGCTGCTGCGTGGCTTCACGCAGAACATCAACCAGTTCCGGGCGTGGCTGACGCAGAACAGCACCTGCGGCAACAACGGCCAGTGCACCACCGTCACCATCCCCACGGGGACCCAGCCCACCACCTGCTCGTCCAACTCGCAGTGCTGGGTGGGGCAGAGCGGAAACGGTACGGAGCGTCCGCTGGATGCGGCTCGCGCCGTCATCAACCTGCTGGGCTCGTCCGGTGGCACGGCGGAGACGCGCTTCCGCACGGGCGCCAAGGTCGTGGTCGTCATCCTGACGGACACGCGGGACCAGTCCACCGACAGCATCGACACCTACGCCCAGTACTTCCTGGGCACGGGCAACACCTCGGGGACGAACCGCAACCCGCTGAACCAGCCCATCGACGTGCACGGCATCCTCTGCCCGCACGAGAATGCCACCAACGACACCAGCACCTGGTGCCAGACCCAGGAAGACCCCCGGAACCCGCGGCACCTGGACATCATCCAGGCCACCGGCGGCGTGTACGGCAGCATCCGGGACTCGAACGCCATCACCACCACCATCAACGCCATCATCGATAGCGTCATCGCGTCGGTGGGTTACCGGACGCAGAAGCCGCCCATCGGCGCCTCGCTGAAGGTGGCCATGGACGCGGTGGCGAACGCGTCGCAGTGCCCCACGCCGGGAGACCTGCCGCGCAGCCGCACGCACGGCTTCGACGTGGACGGCATCAGCCGCGCGGTGTCCTTCTACGGCGGGTGCCGCCCGCAGAACGCGGGGACCACCCAGGCGGCGCTGTCCTACCGCTACTGGACGGACCGCACGACGAACCCGAACGGCATCCCCGCGCCGTGCGCGGCGGACCCGTACCACGACCCGAACGACCCGGACTTCTGCGAAGGCAAGCTGACGTGCAACCGCACCACGGACCAGTGCGAGTGCCCGGCGGACTGCGGCGGCGGCGGTGACCCGGGCCAGGTGTGCAACACGGACCCCGCGGTGTGCGCCTTCACCTGCGCGCCGGACTGCGGCGGCACGTGCGGCACCTACGAGACGTGCAACACGGACACCTGCTCGTGCACGTGTGCCCAGACGGCCACCTGCGCGCCGGGCTTCACGTTCAGCCAGGACGCGTGCGGCTGCGTGTGTGACACGGCCGCGCTGAACTGCGGTGACCGGTACCAGGCGGACCCCAACACGTGCGCCTGTGCCTGTAAGTCGGACTGCGGCGGCTGCGGTCCGAACGCGGTCTGCAACCAGAGCTACTGCGCCTGCGAAGGCATCATCGGCTGATGATGCGGAAGCGCTCCGGCCTTCGTTGAAGAAGGAGGCCGGAGTCAGTCAGCAGGGCTGAATGAAAAACGCCCCGGGGCCTGCTGGCTCCGGGGCGTCTTCATTTCATGGCCAGGCTTCCTACGGCTTCGCGGGCTTCACCGTCGCCAGCCCCTGGGGCGCGGCCTGGATGCGCAGCACGGGGTAGACGCGGAGCTGGACGTCGCGGGCCGGGTGGCGCTCATAGAAGAAGCGCAGGCGGGCGCGCGCGTCCTTGGCGAAGGCCGGGTCCTTCAACTTCGCTTCCCACTCCGCCTTCACCGAAGCGTCCTTCGCGAGCAGCTCCCGCGCGAAGGGCTCCAGCACGTAGTCCTCCACGTACTCCTTCTGCTCGAAGTGGGCGTTGAAGAAGCCCCAGGACAGCAGCGAGTCCGGCCCCGTGGGCTCAAACAGGTGCGCCACCAGCTCCACGCCCTCCTGCGCCACCGGCACGTACAGCGTGCCCGCGGGGAGCGCCTGTGACTGCGGCTCCCACGCGCCCTTCACGTTGAGCGTCTGCCGGTTCTCCACGGACTGGCTGCTCCACTTCGCTTCGGTGGCGCGGAAGCTTTCCACCGCCGCGCTGGCCACGGGCTTGGAGAGGCGCTGCGAGCGCAGGCCATGCGCGGCCAGCTTCGCTTCCACCCAGGCGGCGTGCGCGGGCGGAACCAGGTAGCCACCCGCGGGCAGCGAGGCGGTGAGCGCGGGCTGAATCTCCTCGAAGTAGGGCACCTTCCAGACCTGGGGCTTCGTGTCGTCGTAGCGAATCCACGTCTGGCCGGACACGTCGGAGGCGCCCCGCTCATAGGCGTAGCCCCGGAAGTCGATGGTCCGCTTCTGCTCCGTGTTCTTCCACGCGAGCACCACCTCGCGCGTCTTGCCGGCCGCGTCCGCCGCGTCCGCTGCCTTCACCGCCGCGCGCAGGGCGGCGCCGTCACGAGCCACCAGCCGCAGCAGGCTGGCCACGACATGCCGCGTGGCCCTCACGCGCTCCGCATAGGGCTTCCACGAGTGCGTCTCCACCAGCACACCGAAGCGGCGGTGCGCGGCCCAGTAGGCATGGCTGAAGCGCGGCGGCGGCACGCCGTAGGCGAAGCCGGAGCTGGGGTCATCGTCCTCGATGAAGGACGGGTAGAAGGGCACGGGCAGGTGCCGCTGGGACTCCAGCTCGGTGAAGAGCTCCTCGCGCAGCTTCACGCCCAGCTCGCGCAGCGCGGCCGGTCCGGACTTCTGCGGCTCGATGCTCACGGACACGTCATGTTCGAACTTGGCGCCGTTGGTGGCGTGCAGGTCGGCGTAGACGAGCGGGTCCCACGCGTGGAGGTACTTCAGCAGGGCCACCATCTCCGGGGCCTCCGCCTTGGCGTAGTCGCGGTTGAGGTTGAGGTTCTGCGCGGTGGCGCGCCAGCCCATCTCCTCGGGGCCGTTCTGGTTGGGGCGGTGGTTGGGGCCGAAGCGCTCATGTCCGTCCACATTGAAGACGGGGACGAAGACGGCGGTGACGCGCTTGAGGACGCCGGGCTGCTCCTTCCCGGCGAGCAGGTCGCGCAGCAGCCAGAAGCCAGCGTCCTTGCCGTCAATCTCACCGGAGTGGATGCCGCCCTGGAAGAAGACGACGGGGCGCTGCTTGCGCGCCGCGGCGGCGGGCGTGAGGGTGCCATCCGCGCTGGCGACGAGCGCGAGCAGCGGCCGGCCTTCCGGCGTGGTGCCAATCGTGTCGCAGCGGACCTTGCCGGGGAACGCCTTGGGGAAGGCGCGGCAGAGGGACTCCACTTCCGGGTAGCGGCCCGTGCGCGTCCAGCCGCTCTGTTCGGAGACGGTGGTGAGGGACGACGGTGCCTGATGCAGCGTCATGGCGAGGAGGGTGGGCAGGAGCATGCCCTTCCCACAACATAGCCCCTGGTGGGTTTCAACCGTGGCGCACGGTGAGTGTTCCACCTACCGGCAGCACTTCGACGCGCTCACGCGCCAGTCCTCGCCGGGTCCACTCCGCGTCCAGGCGGCGGGGCGGCTCGTCGAGCGGCTCGTCGGTGAGCTTGAAGGTGCCCCAGTGCATGGCCAGGAAGCGCGCGGCGCCCAGGTCCTCGAAGGCCTGCACGGCTTCCTCGGGGTTCATGTGCTGACGGCGCATGAACCAGGCCGGGTCATACGCGCCAATGGGCAGCATCGCGGCGTCGATGCCCGGGTAGCGCAGGCCAATCTCCTTGAAGCCCTCGAAGTAGGCGGTGTCGCCGGAGTGGAAGACGCGGGCGCTGGAGCCTTCGATGACGAAGCCGCCCCACAGCATCTCGTTGACGTCGTTGAGGCCGCGGCGGCTCCAGTGCTGCGAGGGGACGAAGTGCACCGTGACAGCGCCCACCTGCGTGGAGCGCCACCAGTCCAGCTCCGTGACGCCCAGGCCCGAGCCCCGGAACACCGGCGCATGGCCCAGGCCGGTGACGATGGGCGCGCCCACCTTCTCCAGCGTGGGCAGGTCCAGGTGGTCGTAGTGGTTGTGGGAGACGAGGCTGGCGGTGATGGGCGGCAGCTTCTCCAGGGGGACGCCGGGCGGGACGTTGCGCCGGATGACGCCGCTGATGGCGTCGCGCAGCACCGGGTCGATGAGCAGCGACAGTCCGTCCAACTGCACGAGCCAGCTCGCATGTCCCAGCCACGTCAGCCGCGCGCCTTCTCCCGTCGCGGGCGGCGTGGCGAGCAGCGCGAGGTCGGGCTCCACGCGGGGGACCTCGGCGCGGGCCGGGGCCTTGCGGCGGCGGCCGGCGAGCTTGTCGGCCACGGCCCACTTGAAGATGCTGCTGAACGGCTGCGGTCCGCTGCCATCGAGGTTCTTGAACCGCAAGGCCATGTGCTCGCTCCCTCGTCTGGCGGGGCTGGGAGGGCCCCGCGCGCGTGCCCCTGTCATGCTCGGGCCGGGCACGGCGCGCAAGGAAGACGTGGCATCCGTCAGAAGGCGGGCACCACCGCGCCGCCGTAGGTGGACTCGATGTAGCGGCGCACGTCGTCGGACTGGAGCGCCTTCACCAGCGTGCGCACCTCGGGGCGTTGCTCGTCACCCTGGCGCACGGCGAGCACGTTGGCGTAGGGGTTCTCCCGCGCCGCCTCGCGGGCCAGCACCTTCGCGTCCAGCTTCAGGTGCTTCTGGGCCTCCAGGAAGTAGTTGCCGTTGATGACGGCGGCGGCCACGTCCTCCAGCGTGCGGGGCTGCTGCTCCGCATCAATCTCCCGCAGGTCGAGCTTGCGCGGGTTGCCCACCACGTCCCGCACCGTCGCCGTGGCGCCCGCGTCCTCGCGCAGGCGCAGCAGGCCCTGGGCTTCGAGCAGGCGCAGCGCCCGCGCCAGGTTGCTGGGGTCTGCGGGCAACGTCACTTGCGCGCCCTCCGGCAGCTCCGCGAGCTGACGGAACTTCGTGGAGTAGAGCGCCAGGGGCTCCAGGTGCACCGGGCCGGCGCTCGTCAACGCGAGCTTCCTGTCTCCGGCGAAGCGCTCCAGGTAGGGCACGTGCTGGAAGTAGTTGGCGTCGAGCTGTTTGTCAGACAGCGCGATGTTCGGCTGGACGTAGTCGGTGAACTCCACCACGTCCACGCGCACGCCCTCGCGCAGGGCCACGGCGGCGGCGGCGCGGAGAATCTCTCCGTGGGGCACCGGGTTGACGCCGACCTTCAACGTGCGGATGCCGGAAGACTCGCCCGAGGACGCCTCCTGCTTCTGGCAGGCCGTGAGCAGCAGCGTCACGGAGAGCAGCAGCGGGGTGAGCAGGGAACGAGAGGGGGACTTCATGTCGGAAGACTCCAGTGACAACGGGAAGGAGAGGGCGCGTCAGCGCGACGAGCGCGCGCCGGTGTGGTCGAAGCGGGAGGCCAGCGCGTCACCCAGCCATTGGACGAGCTGCACCAGCACCAGCAACACCACCAGGCAGCCCAACATGACGTCGGTGCGGAAGCGCATGTAGCCGTACTTCACCGCGAGGTCGCCCAGGCCGCCGCCGCCCACCGCGCCCGCCATGGCGCTGTAACCCAGCAGGCTGATGATGACGAGCGCGGTGCCGCGCACGAGCGACGGCAGCGCCTCCGGAATGAGGACGTGGAAGACGATGCGGCGGTGGGTGGAGCCCATGGCGATGGCGGCCTCCACCAGCCCGGCGTCCACTTCGCGGAGGCTCTGCTCGACGACGCGGCCCATGAAGGGAATGGCCGCCACGACCAGGGGAACGATGGCGGCGGTGGTGCCGATGGTGGTGCCCACCAGCAGGCGGGTGAGCGGGACGATGGCCACCATGAGGATGATGAACGGCACGGAGCGGCCCACGTTGACGAGCGTGCCCAGCACCCGGTTCAGCGCCGGACGTTCCCACAGGCCACCCCGGTCCGTGACGACCAGCAGCACGCCCAGGGGCAGTCCCGCGAGGAGGACGAGCGCCGCGGCCACGGACGTCATGTAGAGCGTCTCACCGGTGGCCACGCCCAGCAGGCGCGGAAGCTGGCTATCCATGTGCGGCCTCCTCGAGCGTCAGTCCCTGCTCACGCAGGTAGGCGAGTGCCTGGCTCACGGCATCGGCGGAACCCTGGAGGTCGACGAGGAGCCTCCCCACGCGGGTGTTGCCCACGCGCTCCATGGCGCCTTCCACCAGCAGGGCGTCCACGTCGAACTGGCGCGCCAGGGTGCCCAGGAGGGGCCGCCGGGCGTGCTCGCCCGCGAGCGTCAGCGCCACGCGGCGGCCCGAGGGGGCGTCCGTCGGCGGTGCGAAGGCCGGAAAGCACAGTTGATGCAACCGGGTGCTGGGATGGGCGAGCAGCTCCGTCACCTTGCCCTGCTCCACGAGCCGCCCCCGCTCCAGCACCGACGCCGAGTCGCAGATGGCCTTCACCACGTCCATCTGGTGGGTGATGAGGAGCAGCGTCACGCCGAGCTTCTGGTTGATGTCACGCAGCAGCCCCAGCACCGAGCGCGTCGTCTCCGGGTCCAGCGCGGAGGTGGCCTCGTCGGAAAGCAGGACGCGAGGCCGGGGCGCCAGCGCCCGCGCGATGCCCACCCGCTGCTTCTGTCCGCCGGAGAGCTGCGAAGGGTAGGCCTGCGCCTTGTCGGACAGTCCCACGAGCGACAGCAGCTCCTCCACGCGCTCGCGGATGGCCCCGCGTGGGGCGCCCGCCACTTCCAGCGGGTACGCGACATTCGCCGCCACCGTCTTCGAGCCGAAGAGGTTGAAGTGCTGGAAGATCATCCCGATGCCCTGGCGAGCCTTGCGCAGTGCCTCGGGACTGAGGGCCAGCAAGTCCTGTCCGTCGACGGAGACGGAGCCCTCGGTGGGGCGCTCCAGGAGGTTGGCGCAGCGGATGAGCGTGGATTTGCCGGCGCCGCTCTGTCCCAGCACGCCGTGGATTTCACCGGCCTCCACCCGGAGCGACACGTTCCTCAGCGCCGCGACCTCCCGCCCGCCCGCCGTGTAGACCTTGCTGACTCCGCGAAACGCAATCACGGCGTGGCGCTCCGGCTGGGCGTGGCTCGCGCGGGCCCAGGGGGCCGCTGCTCATTCGTGTCCGGGGTGCCGCGCATGGACTGCTCCTGGGGACTGCGAAGGTGGGACGGGGGCTCGCACGAGGTGCGCGAAGGACGGCCCGTGCCTGAACGCAGCAGGCAACGGGCCGGGAGGAACGTCGGTTCGTTTCGTGAGGGAGGCTCAGCGCGCGCGAACGGACGGACCCGTGGGGGCATGACAACACATGCCTCCGCGACAGAATCCGAACATGGCGCAACCAGCGAGCATCGGCACAGACAGGTAATGGAGCCGACGCGCCATGTCAACCTGACGGCTTATGCCGCCGCGCGGTCTGCCTGCGTGAATGCCCGCACGAAGTCCTCTTGCAGGTCCTCCAGGTCCTCCAGTCCCACCGAGAAGCGGATGAGTCCGTCGGTGATGCCTCGGCGCTCCCGCTCGGCGACGGGGACGGAGGCGTGGGAGTGCCGCGCAGGGACGGTGACGATGCTCTCCACCGCGCCCAGCGACACGCCCAGCAGGGGAAGCTGGAGCGATTCCACGAAGGGCGCCGCCAGGGTGTCCTGGGCCAGCCGGAACGACACCACCGCGCCCGTGCCCGGATAGAAGACCCGCCGCACCTCCGGCCGCTCGGTGAGCCACTTCGCCAGGGCCCCCGCCGTGCGCACCTGTCGCTCCAGGCGGACCTGCAGCGTCTTGATGCCCCGCTGGAGGAGGAAGCAGTCCTGGGGGCCCAGCACCGCGCCCACCGCGTTCTGGAGGAAGCCGAGCTCCTGCGCGAGCGCGGGCGTCTTCACCACCACCGCCCCGGCGACGACGTCACTGTGGCCGCCGAGGTACTTGGTGGCGGAGTGGATGACGATGTCCGCGCCCTCGGTCAGCGGACGCGAGAGGGCCGGGGACAGGAACGTGTTGTCCACGATGAGCAGCGCCCCATGCGCCTGGGCCACCCGCGCCATCGCGGGGATGTCGGTGCGCTTGAGGAAGGGATTGCTCACGCTCTCCACCAGCAGCGCCCGCGTGTTGGGGCGGAGGGCTGCGTGCACGGCGTCCGGGTCGCTGGTGTCCACGAAGGTGGCTTGCAGGCCGAAGCGGCTGAAGACGCGCGTGAGCACCCGGTAGGTGCCGCCGTAACAGTCGTCCGTCACCACGACGTGGTCCCCCGCGCTGAAGAGCATCAGCACGCTGGACACGGCGGCCATGCCAGAGCCGAAGGCAAAGGCCGCGTGGCCTTCATCCAGCGCAGCGAGCACGCCCTCCAGGGCCTTGCGCGTGGGATTGCCGGAGCGCGCGTAGTCGAACTCGCCGGGCGTCTCCAGGCCCGGCTGGTCGAACATGGACACCTGGTAGATGGGGACAGCGGCGGCGCCCGTGACGGGGTCCTGCTCATGCCCCGTGTGCAGCAGACGGGTCGCGAAGCGCGTGGGCCAGGTCGGCGATGATGTCATGGGAGTCCTCGATTCCTACGGAGAGCCGGAGCAGCCGGTCGGAGATGCCCAGCGCCTCCCGGCGCTCGGCGGGGATGTCAGCGTGGGTCTGCGTGGTGGGGTAGGTGATGAGCGTCTCCACGCCGCCGAGCGACTCGGCGAAGAGACACAACTGCACGGACGCGAGCACCTGGGGCACCAGGGCCACATGGGCGACGGTGAAGGACAGCATCCCACCCACGCCGGGATAGAAGACGCGCTCCACGCCCGGGTGGGCGCGCAGCCACGCGGCCACTTCCCGCGCGTTGGCCTGGTGCCGCTCCATGCGCAGGGCCAGCGTCTTCAGGCCGCGAATCACCAGGTACGCGTCCTGCGGACCAAGAATCGCGCCGATGCCGTTCTGGAGGTACGCCAGCCGCTCGCCCAGCGCGGCGTCCTTGACGACCAGCGCGCCCGCGACGACGTCGTTGTGTCCGGCCAGGTACTTCGTCGCGCTGTGCACGACGATGTCCGCGCCCAGCTCCAGCGGGCGCTGGAGCCACGGCGTGAGGAAGGTGTTGTCGACGATGAGCAGCACTCCGGCCTTGCGGGCAATGGCCGCCAGTTCGGAGAGGTCTGCGGTGCGCATCATGGGATTGGTGGGCGTCTCCACGACGATGGCGCGGGTGTTGGGGCGCAGCGCGTCCCGCACGGCGCTGGGCCGGGAGGTGTCCACGAAGGTGCAGGGGACGTGGAGGATGCGGTCCACCAGCCGGTAGGTGCCGCCGTAGAGGTCCTCGGTGAGGAGGACGTGGTCCTCCGGGCCGAAGAGCTGGAGGGCACAGTGCAGCGCCGCCATGCCGGAGCTGAAGGCCAGGCCCCGGCTGCCACCCTCCAGCTGCGCCAGCGCATCTTCCAGCGCGGAGCGGGTGGGGTTTCGCGTGCGCGAGTAGTCGTAGCCGGTGGACTGCCCGAGCGCGGGGTGCTGGAAGGTGGCGGATTGGTAGATGGGGACGGCGACCGCGCCGGTGGAGGGGTCGCGGCGCACGCCTGCGTGGACGAGAGCGGTGGCGAGTTTCATGAGAGGACCCTTTCGGTGGCGCGCTCAGCGACCGCGCAGCGTCTGGGAGATGCGGAGGATGTCCGCCAGCACGCCGGACGCGGTGACGGCGCCGCCCGCGCCCGCGCCCCGGACGGTGAGCGGAAAGTCGCTGTGGCGGGTGGTGGTGAAGGAGACGAAGGACTCGGAGCCGCGGAGGTCCGCTGCGGGGTGGCCCGCTTCGACGCCGACGGGGCCCACGCGGATGACGGGACTGCCCGTGCCCGCCTTCGATGGGTCGATGCGTGCCAGGTAGCGCAGCACGGTGCCGGCGTGGCGGCAGCGGGCCACACGCTCCGCGTAGGCCGCGTCCTGCGTGGCGAGCACCTGGAAGAACGAGTCCACGCTGGCGCACTCGGCCGTGGCGACGAAGGGCTCCAGCGCCACGTCCGACAGGGAGAGCGGCAGGCCCAGCTCCCGAGCGAGGATGAGCGCCTTGCGCGCGACGTCCGTGCCGCTCAAGTCCTCGCGAGGGTCCGGCTCCGTGAAGCCGCGCTCCCGAGCAGTGCGGACGGCCCGGGACAGGGGCACGCCGGCCGTCAGTTCGTTGCAGATGAAGCCCAGGCTGCCGGACAGGGACGCGGTGATGAGGCGAACGGTGTCACCGGTGCGCACCAGGTTCGCCAGCGTGTCGATGACGGGCAGGCTGGACGCCACTGTCGTCTCGTAGTGGTACGCGACGTGGTTGCGGCGCGCCGTGTCCACCAGCGCTTCGCGGGCCTCCCACGGCAGCGCCAGCGGCTTCTTGTTGGCCGCCACCACGTGGATGCCGCGCTGGAAGGCCTCCGTATAGAGCGCCTCCAGCCCGCCCGCGGCGGTGCAGTCGACCAGGATGGGGACGGGCAGCCGCCGGAGCGCGTCCAACAAGGGGACCAGGGTGCGAGTCTGGGGCGCTTCGGGCGTCACGCCTTCGAGCCGCGCCTCCACACCGTCGAGCGTGAGCCCCGCCGCGTCGAAGAGCGCTCGCTTGCTGTCCGCCAGTCCCACGACGCGCAACGCGATGCCGTGCCTGTCCCGGAGCAGCGCCTGCTGGGCGCGAAGCTGGGCCAGCAGTTGTCCGCCCACCGTGCCTCGGCCGAGGACGAAGAGGCTCACCTGCTGATGGGCCAGGTTGAAGGCCGCGTGCGTGGTGCGCGCGGCGACGGCGGTGTCCGCCGCGTCGACGACACACGAAAGGGAGCGGGAGCTGGCACCCTGGGCGCTGGCGCGCACGTTGACGCCCACCGCGCCCAGCGCGCTGAAGAAGCGCCCGGCCACGTTGACGCCGTGACCCATGGTCTCCGCCACCAGCGTCAGCAGCGTCACCGGCTGGCGGACCTCCAGCGGTTCCACTTCGCGGCGTGACAGCTCCTGCGCCAGCTCGGCGGCGAGCACGGACCGCGCGTGCTCCGCGTCGGGGCGAGGCACGACGACGGCCAGTGACTGGCCATTGGCGGACTGTGCGGTCATCCACACCGTGACGCGCGCTTCTCGCAGCGCGGCCAGCACGCGCTCTCCCAGTTGGAACTGGTCGGACAGCTTGCGCACCTCGATGCCGAGCAGCGCCAGGTCCTCGCGCGTCGCGATGCAGGCGGGACGCTGGCCGTCGCGCGAACCGATGGCGTCGATGAGCGTGCCCGGATGCTCCGGCTCCATGGTGTTGCGGATGCGCAGGGAGATTCCGGACTCGATGAGCGGAATCATCGTGCGCGGGTGCAGCATGCGGGCGCCCACCGCCGCCAGCTCCAGGCCCTCGCCATGGGTGAGGTGCGCCACGGGGTAGGCGTCCGTGACCAGCTCCGGGTCGGCGGTGTGCAGGCCGAGCACGTCCGTCCACACCGTGACTTCCGACGCGCCCAGGCCCTGGGCCACCAGCGCCGCGGTGTAGTCGGAGCCGTTGCGGCCCAGCGTGGTGGTGCGTCCATCCGGCGTGGCGGCGATGAAGCCGGGGAGCACGGGCACCTCAGCGCCCCACGTCTCCCGGGCGGCTTGGAGTCGCTCCCGCGTCCGAACCAGGTCCACCCGCGCCGCGCCGAAGCGGTCATCCGTCACCAGGAGCTGCCGCGCGTCACGGAAGGTGGCGGACGTGCGATGGGCCGTGAGCAGCTCCGCCAGCAGCGTGGCGGACACCAGCTCACCGAACGACAGCACCCGGTCTCTCGTGGGGGCGGAGCACTCTCGCGTGAGTGAGACGCCATGGAGCAACTGGCGCAGCGGCGCGACGAGCCCGTCGACACGCTCGGCCAGCGCGGTGGCTTGTCCGGGCGCCAGCGCCGTGGCGTTGGTCTTCGCGAGGTCGGCGATGCGCGTGGCCACCGCGAGCGCGCCTTCCAGGTCACCCTCGGTGGCGAGGCGGGCCGCGTCCAGCAGCCAGTCCGTGGTGTCGCCCATCGCGGAGACGACCACTGCCAGCGGGCCTTGCCGCGCGTGCTTGCCAATCAGCTCCACCACCTGGCGGAGCCGCGTGGGCGAGCCCACGGACGTGCCACCGAACTTCATCACCTGCAGGGACGTGCTGCTCATTGAAGAACCTCGAGGGGGCCGGCGGGCCCTGATTCGAAAGGGAAGGGCAGACGCGGCGCCCTGTGCCGGACACACGCCGGCCAGACGCGGCGCGCGAGCGCCCACGGAGGGAAGAATGAAGGGGTTGGAGTGGGAGCCCTGGCGGACTAGTGCGTGCCGCCGGGCCAGCGCATTCGATGCGTGACGCGCGCGCGGCGAAGCACGGACAACACGGGCGCGGCGGTCAACGGTGCGGGTGCGGAGCAGGTGGATGGAACCACGGAGGTCCTCTCTCACCGAAGCGGGAGGGAGCCCTCCGGCTTCGGACGCTTGGATTGCTCGGGGAGCCCCTGCTCCTCGAACCGCATCGTTTGGACACCTTGGAGGTCCGACTCCAGGTTGTCGGGCCACCGCGCGAGGCGGCGGCCGCTCTTGATGCTGCGCACGAAATAAGCGTGGACCCGGGTGTCTGTCAATGCCTCGTGTGGTTTCGCTTCCGTCACGGCAGCTTCCATTCACGTCAGGGTTTGGCGGGAATGCCCGGTGCCCGGGGCGGGTGCCGGCGCCAAGGCGTTGAAAACATGGGGCCGGAATGTGCAGATGACGGGAGGGAAAGGAGCGCGGCGTGACGGAGACCGGACAGCTGGGTGACGAGGTGGTGCGTGCGCTGGTGGACAACCACCGCCAGTTCCTCGCCTTCCTGGAGCGGCGTGTGGGCAGCCGCGCCATCGCGGAGGAAATCCTCCAGGCCGCGTTCGTGAGGACGCTGGAGAAGGGCGGCGCGCTGAAGGAGGGCGAGGGCGCGGTGGCGTGGTTCTACCGGCTGCTGCGCAACGCGCTGGTGGACCACTACCGGCGCCAGGCGGCGGAGGGGCGCGCGCTGGAGCGCGAGGCGCAGGAGGCGGAGGGGGCCATGGTGGACACGGAGCTGAAGCAAGCCGTCTGCGCGTGCGTGGGTGAGCTGGTGCCCACGCTCAAGCCGGAGTACGCCGACATCCTGCGGAAGGTGGACCTGGCGGAGCGCGGTGTCCCGGACGTGGCGCGCGAGGCGGGCATCACCGCGAACAACGCGGGCGTGCGGCTCCACCGGGCCCGCCAGGCGTTGAAGAAGCAACTGGAGCGAAGCTGCGGCAGCTGCGCCGCGCACGGATGCCTGGACTGCTCTTGCAAGCCATCCCACCGGGCAGGCGAGGCCTTGGCGTCTGGCTCGGCGGACGTCTGAAAGCGCTTGCACCGGGACGGTCCGCTTCGTTAACTCCCACCCAGGTGCCGAGGGGCGCCTGCCCGAAAAGACGACGTCACCCTCGCTTCTCTCCGCCGTTCGACAGTTCCAGATGAGTTCCTTTCACGGCCCACGAACGGGTGAGGGCCGACGCCAAGGGACTTTTCATGCGAACCGTCGTCACCCTCCACGAATGCAAGGTCCGTGCGTCGCTCCTGCTCAAGGAGCTGGCCTCGGCGGATGCGTCGCGCGCGGCCCGGGCCGCGGAGCGGCTGCGCGTCCTGCCCGGCTTCGCGGGACTGCCCTTGGGCGAGGTGCTCGCGCGCAAGGAGACGGTGCAGCGCAAGCATGCGCTGACCGTCATCGCGCGTGAGCAGGGGCACGCCACCTGGGGCGAGCTGAAGCAGGTGCGTGAGCTCGACTTCGAGCACCTGCTCGCCCCCGTGGGCGGCTCCCACCTCAATCGCTGGTTCTCTTCCTATGCGGAGGCCGCTGACTCCCTGCGGACGCAGGGCGGCTTCCTCTTTCCGTTCCGTGAGCAGTTCTTCGTCTGCGAGGCCAGCCTCGTCGAGGCGCTCGGCGTCGACCCCGCGGACGCGGACTGGTCGCTCATGGGCCGCGACTGGATGGCGCCGAAGGATGGGGCCGCGCAGGCCCGGCTCGCCCAGCGGTTCGCCCGGCATTCGCCTTCCCACGCTTCAATTTCCCCAGACACGAGGTCTCCCATGTCCGCTGGCTCCCGCCGCTCCGAACTGAAACGTGCCTACCGGGAAGCACCGCCTCCCATGGGCGTGTACGCCGTGCGCTGCCTCGCCAACGGCAAGGTGTTGGTGGGCGCGAGCGCCAACGTCCAGGGCATGCTCAATCGCATCCGCTTCGAGCTGTCCACGGGCATGGACCGCCTGCCCACGCTGCTGGAGGACTGGAAGCGCTACGGGGCAGAGCAGTTCACCTTCGAGGTGCTCGACGTGCTGAAGCCTTCCGACGAGCCCGTGGTGGCGCCGGAGGAGGAGCTGAAGGTGCTGGAAGCGCTCTGGTTGGACCGGCTCAAGCCTTACGGCGACGCGGGCTACAACGTGCAAGCCGGCTGAGGTTGGCCGCCTGTTTCCTTCCGTGGGGCAAGTACAGCGGCCTGTGGCAACTTGCCACGTTCTCCCCCCGTCGGGATTGCGTTACGCGGAGACTCCATTTCAAGGGAGTCCGCCATGGTGTCCGCTCATCGTCGTGCCGTCCGTCTGTTTCCCTTCGCGCTCCTGGGCGTCCTGGGCTGTGGCGATGGTATGGAAGTCGCCATCCCCTTCGAGGCCCGGGTGGGCAGCGAGCCCTTCGCATGTGGCCGCAGCTACACCGGGGTGGGAACAACGGGGACGACGTACGAGCCCATGGACCTGCGCGTGTACCTGCACGACGTCCGCCTCGTCACGGCCGAGGGCTCTGAGGTGCCACTGAAGCTCGAGCAGGACGGGCGGTGGCAGACACAAGGCACGGCGCTGCTCGACTTCGCGGACAAGACGGGCCTGTGCACCAACGGCACGGAGGCGACGAACCTGCGCATCACCGGCACGGCGCCCGAGGGTGTCTACACCGGCCTGCGCTTCAAGCTGGGCGTGCCGGAGACGCAGAACCACCTCGACGTGTCCACGGCGCCCTCGCCGCTGAACGACACGAGCCTCTACTGGAGCTGGCGCTCGGGCTATCTCTTCACGCGCATCGAGGGCCGGACGACGGGACTTCCCGAAGGGCACGTCATGCACCTGGGGAGCACGGACTGTGCACCGCCGCCGGAGGGCCGGACGAACGGCACCGCGGGATGTACGTTCGGCAACCGTCCGGAGGTGGCCCTGGACTCGTTCGACCTGGCGTCTGGCAAGGTGGTGCTGGATTTGGGGGCGCTCTTCTCAGGCTCGAACCTGGACGAGAACGCGGAGGTTCCCAACACCTCCGTGGGGTGTATGTCGCAGCAGGCGGACCCGGACTGTGCGCCCATGTTCGGCCGGATGGGGCTGACGCACCGGAGCCAGGAGATGGCACCGGGGCCTCAGTCATTCATCAAGGCGGAGTAGGAGGGGGACGTCATGGTGTGGCGTGTGGGAAGACGAGCAGGGGTGCTGGTGGTGCTGGCCTGGCTGAGCGCGGGCTGTGGCAGCAAGGACAGTGAGGCGGAGCGCTACGTGTGGAAGCTGCCCACGGGGTTTCCCACGCCGCGAGTGCCCGCGGACAATCCGATGACGGAGGAGAAGGTGCAGCTGGGCCGGAGGCTCTTCTTCGACGTGCGCCTGTCACGGAACGAGACACAGTCCTGCGCGTCCTGCCATGACCCGGCGCGAGCCTTCACCGAGCCCCTGGTGACGTCGCAGGGCAGCACGGGCGAGACGCACCGCCGCAACTCCCAGGGGCTGGCCAACGTCGCCTATGCCACGAGTCTCACCTGGGCGAATCCCTCGATCACGACGCTGGAGGCGCAGGCGTTGGCGCCCTTGTTCGGCAAGGAACCGGTGGAATTGGGCTTCGGCGACAGGGAAGAGGAGTTGCTCGGCCGGCTGCGCGCGGTCCCGGGGCTGGAGGCCGAGTTCCAGCGCGCGTTTCCGGAGGCCGTGGAGCCCGTGTCCGTGGCCACGCTGACGCGGGCGCTGGCGTCGTTCCAGCGCACCCTCATCTCCGGTAACTCCGCGTATGACCGCTATGTGTATGGCAATGAAGTGGAGGCCATGACGCGGCAGCAGAAGCGGGGCATGGAGTTGTTCTTCTCGGAGCGGCTGGAGTGTGACCACTGCCACTCCGGCTTCAATTTCCAGGACGCCACGGTGCACGAGGCGACGGTCGAGCCCATCCTGCCCTTCCACAACACGGGTCTCTACAACGAGGACGGCCAGGGCGCGTACCCTGCCGAGGATCCGGGCCTCATCGAGCTGACGGGCCGTCCCGAGGACATGGGCCGCTTCCGCGCGCCGTCCCTGCGCAACGTGGCCGTCACCGGGCCGTACATGCACGACGGCAGTCTGGCCACGTTGTCGGACGTGCTGGACCACTACGCCGCGGGAGGGCACGCGCGGCGGGTGCGCGGCGGCGAGGCCAGTCCGCTGCAGAGTGGCTTCGTGCGAGGCTTCACGCTGACCGAGCAGGAGAAGGAAGACGTCTTGGCATTCCTCGAGTCGCTCACCGACACGGAGTTCCTGACGGACCCGCGCTTCTCGGACCCGTCCACCGTGCCGTGAGGGCCGCTGTGCTCACTGCGGGGGCGCCAGCTCGCTCGCGGTGAGGAACGGTTCATCTGTCAGGGCGTGGAGGAAGGCGAGGATGGCGTCTTTCTCCGAGTCATCCAGCGACAGCCCGGGAGATGGGCCTTCGCGCTGGAAGACGGCGTCGAGCGTGGTGGAGGCCACCATGCCGCCGCGGTAGTGCTCCAGGACGTCTTCCAGGGTCGCGAGCCGTCCGTCATGCATGTATGGCGCGGTGACAGCGACATTGCGCAGGGTGGGCGTCTTGAATCGCCCCGCGTCCTCGGCGCGCTGCGTGACGCGCCCCCTGCCTCGCGACTCCGCCTCGTCTTCGCCAAAGGCCGCGTCCGAGTCCAATCCGTTGTTGTGGTAGGCGTTGTCGGTGAAGAGCTCCGTGGCGTGGCACGTGGCACGTGGCGCAGTGCCGCTGGACCAGCGCCAGCCCGTGCTCCGCCGTCCCAGAAGAGTCCTTCCATCCAGGCGAGGTTGATGAGGGCAGGGGCGTGTCGCACCAGGGGGCGTCCGCTGACGCCACGTCGGGTGAGGGCCGCGTCGTCCGCGAAGGCTCGCGCCTGCTCATGGCAAGTGGCGCAGGACACCTGGCCATTGGAGGACAGCCGAGGTGAGTGGAACAGCCGGCGTCCCAGGGCGATGCCCTCAGGCGTGAGTGGATTGTCCGGAGGCGAGGGAATGGACGTCTTGCCCACGGGGAGATGCCGTGGGAATGGGCCCTCCGCGTCTGGTGAGGAGGGCCCTTCTCCACACGCGCCCATCAGGAGCAAGCCCAGGGACGCGGCGGCCATGCCCCGAGGCGCGGCGGGGCTCATCGGTCGGCGTTCTCCACCGACACCAGGGTGAACATGTTGGCGAAGCCGTCCGACAGCGTGGCGCTCTCGGAGCTCTGCGTGGCGCCGATGCTGGGCGTGGTGCTCGGGTTGAGCGACGCGAACAGGGCCGCCACGTTGGCCTGGAGGTTCACCGCCAGGCGCTTCTGGGAGTTGACGGTGACGGTGGTGGGGAACGCCAACTCCACCGTGCGGTAGTTGGCGTTGGTGCCGGTGTCCCAGGTGAAGTCGCCCTGCGTGCCCTGGGCCGTCACGTAGGTGCCGTGCGTCTTGGTGAAGATGTAGCTGGTGAACCACATCCAGCTTACGGACGCCATGTTCTGGAGGACGTGCAGCTCACCCGCCTGGCGGCTCAGGTCGTCGTTGTAGGTGGGGTCCACGCCGATGCTGAACCGGATGCCCGAGTAGGTGCCCGCGGGAACCGCGCGGGCCTGGACGCGCTCGCGGCGGTTGGCGGGAAGCGTCACGGAGTTCGAGGTGCCGTCCAACTCCTGCGCGTTGATGACCTCCATGAGGTGGTAGCTGTCGGTGAGCGCCCTCGTGGTGCCGTCCTGCTTGAGCAGCGTCACGTTGGAGAGCCAGTACCGGACCTGGGAGATGGTGACGGTGTCTCCGCCCGCGGTGGCGTACGTCTGGCCCAGGACGAATGGCGCGGTGCCGAAGACGAAGGCCGCGCTCAGCTCCAGGCTGCCGTCCATGGCGGCCATCTGGGTTCGCAGCGCCGCGAGTTCCGCGCGCACCTGGGTGAGCTGTTGATAGACGCCCTCCCAGTCCTGTGATGCCAACAGCTCCCGTGCCTCTTCGAGCTGCTGGGTGATGTCGGCCAGCTCCGCCTGAGCTGTTTCCGCGTCCTGCTGCTGCCGCACGACCTGGGCTTCGAGCCGGGTGACCTCTGCCTCGAGCTCCGAGACCTGCTGCTCGAGCTGGCGGCGTTGATCCTCCGATGCCTGGAGTTGCTCGTTGGTCGCGCCGTCATCACCACAGGCGGGCAGCGCCAGGAGTGCCATGGCGGCCAGGGCCAGCATCCGGCACAAAGCGGGGAGTGAAGAGAGGGAAGTGTGCTTTTTCATGGCACCGCACTGTGCCGAGTGCACGGCCGAGCGGAGCTGTGGCGTCTTGTCGCGCGGCAACATGCCGCCAAGCGGCGCGCTCACCGGCATGGAGTTCCTGTAGGACCGAGGTTGCGAAGCCCTGGCCACCCGCACCGCTTTCCGGAACATGGGCATGGCGGGAATTTGAAAGGAGGGAACGCGCAGCGGCCTCGTTGGTTTCGATTGAATTGCGTGGATGTCTTGTCTGTGCGGTGGCGCGTGGGACGGACGCGCGCATCAATGTTGTCCTTGCTCCCGTGTTTGGGTGGCGGGTGACTCTCATGGCCATGTGATGCCAGTTGAGGGGCATTGGGTCGTGTATGACTCTTGTGCCGTCCTCAATGTGTGGGGTTCGATTGATTAGGAATGGTTGAAAACTCCATGGGAAAGTGCTGAACTGCATGCGTCTTCTCAGGTGAATGCGCGGACGAAGTGCTCGCCCCGGGGGGGGAATGAACAGAAAAATCGTGTTGTGTGCCGTCGTGTTTGCGCTGGCTGGTTGCGGGCATCGTGGGTTCTACGCCCATGTCCCCATTGCGAGTGCTGCGCTCGTCCACGCGTGCGCTGTTGCGGAGACGGACTTCCATTTCCAGAAAGCAGGAGGAAGCCTGACTCGAAAGCTTGAGATGGAAATGGCGGCTGGTGGCGAGGCCACTTCGACAGTGGAGATTGAGGTTTCAAAGGCGACGCCTGGATTTGAATCGACCGCTTCGTCCGCCAAGACGCTCAAGTTCGAAGTGGCCACCATTCCTTCATTGGATGCCTGCCTCGTGTGGGGGTATCTGCCTCAACTCGGTCTTAATGGTTGCCTTCCGAATGGCGGGAAATCCGCCCCTTGTACCTCGGCGAATGCACGCGATTTGCTTGCATCGATCCAGAATGAAAAGGCGATTCAGCAGAGGGCGAGCGTTGACCTGGTATGTCCAGCAGGTCCCGTCTTGGTGAGTTTGATGGGGTTTTCACCCAAGCAGGGTGTCTACAAGGCTGAGGGATGTGGGAAAGCCGCGCGTTACGTCGTCACTAATGCAGCGGAAGGGCCCCAATCTCAGCAGGGAGCAGACAGCCCCATGAGAGAGATTCGGAGGGAAATCGAGCCAGGGACGGGAGTATCCCAGGACAGTCTCTAGAGAGGCTCGTCCTCGGCGTCGAAATGTGAGGCGGGACCTGAACGCGTTGATCACGCATTCGCGACAGGTTCCACCGCCACCGCCTCCTCGCGGCGCTGCTCGTTGTAGACGGACAGCCGCAGCGTCAGCACGTAGGTGACGCAGCAGGCGAGGACGGCGGGCGGGCCATACGCGGAGCCGAACACCTCCAGCACCAGGGCAATGGCCGCCAGTGGCACGCCGACCACCGCGACCAGCGCGGAGGCAATGCCCACCACCACGAACACCGTCACGTCCGCTGGCCCCGTGCCCGTCACCGATGCGAGCATCTGGGCCGTGGCCGCGCCCGACACGCCGCCCAGCACCATGCTGGGGATGAGCATGCCCGCCGAGCCGCCCGACTGCACCGTGAAGCCCGTGGTGAGCAGCTTCCCACCCACGATGAGCAGCAGGTACCACCACAGCGACAGCGGCCCCGGCGCATTCGCCAACAGCTGGGCGATGGTGTACTCGCCCATGCCCAGCACGTGCCGGAAGTCCATGCCCGCGCCGTAGTAGAGCCCTCCGGCCACCAGGATGGTGCACAGCGCCCCCATGGCGCCGCGCAGCACTGGGCTGACGCGCTCCACCACCTGGCGCGTGTGCTTCATGGTCAGGCCGAACAGCAGCGCGACGGGCGCGGACACCGCCACGGCCACCAGCGCGGTGAGGCCGTACTCCCCCAGCGTGTACGTGTGCGGGTGCGGCGGCGCCACGAAGATGGGCTTGAAGCCGAGGAAGCGGTTGTTGAGCGCGTACGCGATGATTCCCGCCAGCAGGCAGTACGCCAGCTTCCGGTAGACAATGCGGTTGCCGTAGACGACCTCGAGCGCGAAGAGCGCGGCGGCGAACGGCGCGTTGAGCAGCGTTCCCACCGCCGCGGCGATACCCGCCAGTTGGCAGGTGCGCAGCGTGTGCTCGGAGCGGGCACGGGTGATGCGGGCCACGCCCGCGCCCAGGGACTCGCCCACCAGAACCACCGGACCCTCCAGCCCGCCCGACGCGCCGGTGCCCAGCGTGAGCAACGTGGCCACCGCTTTGCGCAGGGCGAGCCGGATGGCGGGCCGTGAGTAGCGAGGGCGCGGGTCGTCCGCCGGGTCCTCGTAGGTGATGTGGTAGTTGAAGAGCGCGACGTTCACCCCATCCGAGGCCACGTCGCTCCAGCCGGGCCGGCGGTTGAGCAGCCCTCGCAGCAGTCCGCCCAGCAGCAGCACGCCCGCGAGCACCAGCGGCGCCCACCAGAGGCTCCGCCCCGACGCGAACGCCAGCAGCGTGTCACTGGTGGCATGGACGCCATACCGCAGCGCCGAGCACACCCCCCAGATGAGCACCGTGCCCAGGACGACCCGGCCCACCGTGCGCAGCACCGTGTCCCACGAGTCGTGAAGGGCACTCTGCTCCTCGTCCAGGGGCTCTCGACGGCCAGCCATGGAGCGAGAGGGGATGTGCTTGGAGGTCAAGATGAATGTCCGTGGCCGGAGGAGCGATTACCTCTAGAGAAACACCCAGTAGGAGCCGGCCGGGTGCTTCGTTGGCCTGGGCGAAAGGAGCCTCGAAGCGCCATGCCCCAACACCCTTCGCACGCGCCGCATTCCCGCACGCCCCCTCCCTCTCCGGCCGGGGATGCGCCCGCCATCGACCCCGTCTGCGGCATGAAGGTCGACCCGAACGCCCCGAAGGGCGGTCACCTGGAACACGCCGGGCTGACCTACGCCTTCTGCAATCCCCGGTGCAGGGAGCGGTTTCGCGCGGACCCGGAGCGCTACCTCTCGCCCGCGGAGACCGCGCCGGAACCGGCGCCGGCGCCGGGGACCCTCTACGTCTGCCCCATGGACCCGGAGGTCCGCCAGTCGCATCCCGGCGCCTGCCCCAAGTGCGGCATGGCACTGGAGCCAGAGACGCTTCCCGTCCAGGAGTCCCGCGTCGAGTACGTGTGTCCCATGCACCCGGAGGTGGTGAAGGACGGCCCGGGGACCTGCCCCAAGTGTGGCATGGCGCTGGAGCCGCGCACGGTGCTGGCGGAGGAGCCGCCGGACCCGGAGCTGCAATCCATGCGACTGCGCTTCCGCGTGGGCCTGGTGCTCACGGTGCCGCTGCTCGTGCTGGCCATGTCGGACATGCTTCCCGGGCAGCCCGTGCAACACGCGGTGTCCGCGGGCGTGCTGGCCTGGGCACAGCTCGTGCTGGCCACGCCCGTGGTGCTCTGGGTGGGCTGGCCCTTCTTCCAGCGTGGCTGGGCATCGGTGCGCAACCGGCACCTCAACATGTTCACCCTCATCGCGTTGGGGACGGGTGCGGCGTATCTGTTCAGCGTCTTCGCCACGCTGCTGCCGCGGGCCCTACCACAGGGACTGCGCACGGGGCACGGCGGCTCCGCGCCCCTCTATTTCGAAGCCGCCGCGGTCATCGTCACCCTGGTCGCGCTGGGACAGGTGTTGGAGCTGCGCGCCCGGCACGCGACTTCCGGTGCGCTGCGGGCGCTGCTGAGCCTCGCGCCGCCGGTGGCGCGGCGAATGGGAGAGGACGGTCACGAGGAGGATGTGCCGCTCGCGAGCGTCCAGTCCGGGGACACGCTGCGCGTGCGCCCCGGAGAGAAGGTGCCCGTGGACGGCGTGGTGCTCCAGGGGACCAGCGCGGTGGATGAGTCCATGGTGACGGGCGAGTCGCTGCCCGTGGAGAAGGCCCCGGGTGCGCAGGTGACGGGCGGAACGGTGAATGGCACGGGCTCACTGGTGATGCGCGCCGAGCGCGTGGGCCAGGACACGTTGCTCTCCCGCATCGTCCAGCGCGTGAGTGAAGCGCAACGCACCCGCGCGCCGATTCAGCGGCTCGCCGACAAGGTGGCGGCCGTCTTCGTGCCGGTGGTCATCGCGGTGGCGGTGGTGACGGCGGGCATATGGGCCATCTGGGGACCCGAGCCCCGGTTGGTGCACGCGGTGGTCAACGCGGTGGCGGTGCTCATCATCGCCTGCCCCTGCGCGCTGGGGCTGGCCACGCCCATGTCCGTCATGGTGGGCACCGGGCGCGGCGCCCAGGCGGGCGTCCTCATCCGCGACGCGGCGGCGCTGGAGCGGCTGGAGGCGGTGGACACGCTGGTGGTGGACAAGACGGGCACGCTCACCGAGGGCAAGCCGCGCCTCGTGACGGTGGTGCCCGCGCCGGGCTTCGAGGAGGCGCGGCTGCTGCGGCTGGCCGCGAGCCTGGAGCGTGGCAGTGAGCACCCGTTGGCCGCGGCCATCGTCGCGGGCGCGAAGGCGCGTGGCGTGACGCTGGCGCCCGTGGAGGACTTCCGCTCGCTCACGGGCAAGGGCGTCGTGGGCAAGGTGGAGGGCGCCGACGTGGCCCTGGGCAACGCGGCCCTGACGGAATCGCTCCAGGTGCATGGAGGGGAATTGACCTCCCGGGCCGAGGCGCTGCGGGCAGAGGGCCAGACGGTCGTGCTGGTGGCGGTGGAGGGGAAGGCTGCGGGGTTGCTCGGTGTCGAGGACCCGGTGAAGTCCTCCACGCCGGAGGCCCTCGCGTTGCTGCGCGAGGAAGGGCTTCGGGTGGTGATGCTCACGGGCGACAGCCAGACGACGGCGGACGCGGTGGCGCGGCGGCTGGGCATCACCGAGGTCATCGCCGGGGTGTTGCCGGAGGCGAAGGGCGACGCCGTCCGGAAGCTCCAGCAGGAGGGGCGGGTGGTGGCCATGGCGGGAGACGGCGTCAACGACGCGCCCGCGCTGGCGCAGGCGGACGTGGGCATCGCCATGGGCACCGGGACGGACATCGCGATGGAGAGCGCGGCGGTGACACTGGTGAAGGGGGACCTTCGGGCCATCGCTCGGGCACGCCGCCTGAGCCAGGGCACGCTGCGCAACATCCGGCAGAACCTCTTCTTCGCCTTCATCTACAACGCCGTGGGTGTGCCGGTGGCGGCGGGCGTGCTGTACCCCGTCTTCGGTCTGCTCCTCAGTCCCATCTTCGCCAGTGCCGCGATGAGCCTCTCGTCGGTGTCCGTCATCGGCAATGCGCTCCGGCTGCGGAAGCTGAAGCTGTAGGCCCGGTTGTGTGGGAGGCCGCCTGTACCGGGCTCCCTCCCTCGAGCCGGGGGCGGACGGCCCGCCGAGGCCCACCCGCGCGGCGCTGGGATGCCCACCCTTGAGCTCGAACGCACCGCACCCTGGGAGAGGTGGACACCATGGCTCTAGCCGAAGAGATGAACGCCGACAGCGACATGCGCCAGTGCATCGAGGACTGCCTGGCCTGTCACCGCATCTGCATGGAGACGCTGACGTATTGTCTGGGAATGGGCGGCAAGTATGCGGAGGCCAGACACCTGCGCTTGCTGATGGACTGTGCGGAAATCTGCCAGACGAGCGCGAACTTCATGCTGCGGGGCTCGGAGCTGCATAGCCGCACCTGCTTCGCCTGCTCGGAAGTCTGCGGGCGCTGCGCGGAGTCCTGCGCGCAAATGGGCGAGGACGTGGTGATGAATGCCTGCGCGGACATGTGTACCCGGTGCTCGGATTCGTGCTGGAGGATGGGCGGCGGTGTCATGCCGCGGACGCCCAACCCGGAGGCCGCCCAGCGCGCCGCCGACCTTCCCGCGTGAGGGGGCGCCCGGAAGAGTCCAGGCAAGCCGGAACGGCCCTGTCGCGGAGCCCTTCACGCGCCGTCGAGGCCGATTAGAGTGCGCTCCATGAGCTCTCGCGAGGAGGGGCGCACCTCCGGTACGCCCGCTGGACATATCTCCGTCGTCCACCTGCCCAACGCCTGGTTCATCCTCTGTGCTTCGAGTGAGCTGGGAGACAAGCCCCTGGCGCGCACGCTCCAGGGCTCGCCCCTGGTGCTCTTCCGAGGCGAGGGCGGCAAGCCCGCGGCCCTGGTGGACCGCTGCCCGCACCGCAACGTGCCGCTGTCGCTGGGCCGGGTGAAGGAAGGCCAGCTCCAGTGCGGCTACCACGGCTGGCGTTTCGACGGCGCGGGGCAGTGCCGCGCCATCCCTGGCTTCCTGGGCGAGCCCGGCGCGCGTGCTCGCTGTGCCACGGCGCATGCCACGCGTGAGCAGGATGGCTTTGTCTGGGTCTACTCCACGCCGGGCGTCGAGCCCACCACGGAGCCCTACCGCTTCCCGCTTCTGGAGGCGCGCGAATACACCACCGTGCGCCGCACGCTTCGGGCCCCCGGCTCGCTGCACTCCACGCTGGAGAACACGCTGGACGTGCCCCACACCGCGTACCTCCATGGCGGGCTGTTCCGGACCGAGGAGAAGCGGAACGAAATCGACGTGGTGGTGCGCCGGAGCGCGGACAAGGTGGAGGCCGAGTACATCGGCGAGCCGCGTCCCAGCGGGCTCGTGGGCCGGCTGCTCGCGCCGGGTGGCGGGGTGGTGCAGCACTTCGATCGCTTCCTGATGCCCTCCATCGCCCAGGTGGAGTACCGCATCGGTGACACCAGCCACATCATGGTGACCTCCGCGATGACGCCCGTGTCGGACTGGGACACGCTGGTGTACGCGGTGGTGACGTTTCGTCTGCCATTGCCCCGCTGGGTGGTGCGCGCGGCGCTCCCGCTTCTCATGCCCGTGGCGCTCCACATCTTCGGGCAGGACGCGCGCATCCTCCGGCAGCAGACGGAGACCATCCGCCGCTTCGGCACGGAGGCCTATGCCTCCACGGAAATCGACGTGCTCGGTCCCGGCATCCTCCGCCTGCTGCGCGCCGCCGAGCGTGAGAAGCCTGGCGCCGTGGGGGACGCGGTGCATGAAACACGACTGAAGATGCGGACCTGAGAGCCATTGCGACGCGGCGTGTCGTGAGACACGGTGGAGACACTGGGTCTCACGATACCTGGGGCCGCTCCATGTATCTGAATGGAGCCCTGGGCTGAAACACTTGCGCGCTGTTAGCGTGGCGCCCCCTCGCAATTCCCCCGGAGTCCCCATGCGGTTTCCCGTTCGCGCGGCGCTGGCAGGCGCGGCGCTGCTGTTCGCGCCCCAGGCATTGGCCACCAACTACACCCTGTGGATTCACGGGAAGAACTCCGGAGGCACGAAGCAGGGCAACTACGCCGACTTCTCCGCCTGGGGGCCTGCGTCCACGGCGGCCGGGGTGAACAAGAAGGCCGTCAACTGGGACGGGCGGCAGCGGATTGGCGGGCAGAATGTGTACATCCGGGATGCGCTCGACTGCTACTGCACCGGAGACAACTGGTGCTACATCGCGGTGCACAGCGCGGGGAACCTCCAGATTGGTTACGCGCTGGCGCTGTATGGCGGCTCGGCGCGCTACAAGAAGAACGCGAAACCGAATGCCAGCGGTGTGTGTGGCAACACCGATGGGAAGACGCAGACGGGCTGGAACATCAAGTGGGTGAACGTGGCGTCGGGTGCCGCTGGAGGCAGCGAGCTGGCGGACATGGGCGAGTGGGCCGTGAGTGACCCCATCGTCAGTGACCTCGTGACGACCACCGCGCGCGCCATGTACAACCACAACACCACGCGCGGCATCCGCTTCAACATGTTCGCGGGCGCCAAGGGCAAGGTGTACTCGGGGCTCCTCCCGGGGCAGGACGACGACGCGGTGTCGTACCACTCCACGGGCGGCGTGTCGGGCAGCGCGGGTGGGGCCTACTGCAACCCGTCCGACTGGTTCTGCAACGACTTGACACTGGGCTCCAACGCCTGTGAGGGCGGCCGGACCAAGTGGACCAACCACTTCGTGAAGTTCCGCGACGACGGCGAATCCCACGGCCACGGTGCCAACGGGAAGTGGGAAGGCATTGTCGGCAAGGTGCGCGCCGACATGGTCACCAACGCGAAGTAGTCGCAGGTTCGCCGCCGCCCTGCGAGGACAGGGCGGCGGCTCCCCTGGCGGTGCGTCGTCTCAGGGCGCCACTGACGTCTGTGCCCGAGCAGCCTTCCGGGCGGCCAGCCGCTGTGTCACCCGCTCCTGCCACCCGTGCACGAAGGCATAGAAGGTGGGCAGCACCAGCAGGGTGAACAGCGTGGAGGTGACGAGCCCGCCCACCATGACGACGGCCAGGGGGCGCTCCACTTCCGTGCCGTGCAGTGGCAGCACCAGCAGCGGCAGCAGGCCCAGGATGGCGGTGCCAGCTGTCATCAGCTTGGGGCGGACGCGGCCGATGCTCGCCTCTCGAATGGCCTCATCGAAGGGCTTTCCGTGCTGCATGAGCAGCTTCGTCTGCGCCACCAGCACCAGGCCATTCTGGACGGCAATGCCAAACAGGCCGATGAGGCCCACCAGGCTGGACACGTTCCACGTCTCCCCGGCGATGAGCAGCGCGAGGATGCCGCCGACGAAGGCGTCCGGCAGGGTGGCGATGATGACCAGCGACTCCGCCAGCGAGCCCAGCGCCAGGTACAGCAGGATGAACACCGCGAGCAGGGCCACCGCGATGGCGACCGTCATCGCCTGCGCGGCGCGCTGCTGGCTCTCCACCCGGCCGCCCACGTCCAGGAAGTAGCCGGTGGGCAGCTTCAGCTCCGCCGCCAGCCGCTCGCGCACCTCGGCCGCCGTACTGCCCAAATCCCGGCCTGCGACGCTGGCTTCCACGGCGATGCGCCGGCTGCCCGCTTCGCGGCGGATGCTGCCCGCGCCGAACGTCTCCTCGATGGTGGCCAGTTGGCTCAACGGAATGCGCGTGCCGTCATGCCCGTCCACCAGCAGGCCCCGGATGGCGGTGGCGTCGCCCCGGCGGTGGTCCGCCAGCCGCAGCAGCAAGTCATAGCGGCGCTGGCCCTTCCACACCTGGGCGAACTCCTGGCCCACCATTCCCACCTTCACGGCGTGGATGACGTCTCCGGGTGTCAGGCCCACGCGCGCCACCGCGGCGCGGTTCACGGTGATGCGGAGCTGGGGAAGGCCGGTCAGCTTCTCCGCCCGCAGGTCCTCCACGCCTTCCACCTTCGTCATGATGGCCTGCGCCCGCTCGGCCAGTCCGGCCAGCGTCTCCAGCTCCGGCCCGAAGATGCGCACGGAGATGTCCGCGGGGCTGCCGCCCAGCCCTTCATCGATGCGCATGCCCAGGGGCGTGGTGAACAGCGTCGACACGCCAGGGACCTGTCCCACCGCCTCGCGCATCGCGGCTTCCAACTCCTCCATCGAACGTCCCCGCTCCGGCTTGAGGATGACGAGCACGTCCGACAGCGTGTGCGGCATCGGGTCCTCCGTGCGTTCGGCGCGGCCCGTGCGGCGCACCACGTCGTCCACCTCCGGGAACTTCAGCAGTGCGTCCTCCACCAGGTGGTTGAGCCGGTCCACCTCCTCCAGCGAGGCCTCCGGCGGCAGCACTGTCTGGAGCAGCAGCGCGCCTTCATCCAGCTTCGGCATGAAGTCGCTGCCCACCACGAAGGCCAGTGACAGGGCGGGCACGGTGACGGCCAGGGCCACCAGCCGCACGAGGCCCGCGTGGCGCATGCACGCCTCCAACATGGGCGCGTAGACGTGCTTGATTTTGCGGATGAGCCACACGTCCTCGGGCTGTCCTTCGCGGGGCGCGCGCAGGAAGAGTCCGGACGCCACCGGCACCAGCGTCAGCGCCAGTCCCAACGACGCCGTCAGGCAGGCCACCACGGCCGCGGCGAGCGGTTGGTACATGCGCCCCTCGATGCCCGTCATGGCGAACAGGGGGATGAACACGGAGACGACGATGAGCGTGGCGAAGGCGATGGGCCGGGCCATCTCCATGGATGCCGCCAGCGCCACGTCGCGCCGCGAAGCCTTGCCCTTCGCTTCACGCAAGCGGTGGACGATGTTCTCCGTGACGATGATGGCCGCGTCCACCAGCAGGCCCACGGCGATGGCCAGTCCTCCCAGCGTCATCGTGTTGATGCCGATGCCGGCGAACTTCAACAGCACGCCCGCCAGCGCCAGAGACAGGGGCAGGGTGAGCGTGACGATGAGCGCCGCGCGCCAGTCTCCCAGGAGCAGGAAGAGCACGAGCACCACCAGCACCGCGCCCAGCAGGATGGCCCGGCTGACGCCGCCCAGCGCGGAGTCCACCAGCACCGACTGGTCATACACGATGCGGAGTTGCACACCGGGAGGCAGGCCCTGTTTCAACTCCTGGATGGCGACGCGGATGCCCGCCGTTACCTGCTGTGTGTCCGCGCCGAACTGCTTGATGACCCGGCAGCTCACCACCTCGCCCTTCAGCCGGTGGGCGATGCCTCGGCGCACGGCGGGGGCCTCGCGGATGTCGGCCACGTCACCCAGCAGCACGGGCGTGCTGTCGCGCACGGCGACCACGGTGTCGCGCAGGTCCTCCACGGACTCCGCGCGCCCCACCGCGCGCACCGTCCACTCCATGGGGCCCTGCACCACGAAGCCGCCCGAGGCGTTCAGGTTCGCGCCCTCCAGCGCGTGCTCCACCTGGTTCAGGGTGATGCCGCGCGCCACCATCTGGTCCGGGTCGAGCTGCACCTGGAACTGGCGCAGGTAGCCACCCAGGCGCTCCACGCCGGCGACGCCGGGCACGGCGAGCAGCCGGTTCTTCACCTCGAACTCGGCCAAATCCCGCAGCGTCATCAGCTCCGCCGCGCCGGGCTCCGCTTCCAGGGTGAACTCGAACACCTCGTTGAGCCGCCCGGTGAGGCTGGAGACCAGCGGCGCGTCCGTGCCCGGTGGGAGCTCGCTCTGCGCCTGGGCCACGCGCTCGACGACGTACTGCCGGCTGCGGAAGTAGTCGGCGTCTGGCTCGAACTCCACCGTGAGCTGGGTGACGCCCAGCTGCGAGGTGGAGCGGATGCGGCGCACCTCGGGCAGGCCCGCGAGCGCCACCTCCATGGGGATGGCCACGGCCGTCTCCAGCTCCTGCGCGCCCATCGCCGGGTTCTGCACGATGACGTTGAAGATGGGCGCGGACAGGTCCGGGAACACGTCGCGCGTCAGCCCCTTGAGCGCCACCGCGCCGAAGGCGGAGAGCGCCAGGGCCAGCACCACGGTGAGACCAGGCCGGGCGAAGGAGGACCGTAGGATGCGGTTCATCAAGGAGTTGGGGGCCTCAGTGGGCATGGCCGTCACTCCCTCCGCCGCTCAACTTCTCTGCCTCTGCCTTGAGCAGGAACGCGCCTTCCACCACCACCTGCTCGCCAGGCTTCAGTCCGGTGAGGACCTCCACGTCGCCGCCCAGCGTGCGGCCCCGGCCCACCTCGCGTCGCTCGAAGACGCCGCGCGCGTCCGTGGGCAGGAAGGCCACCCAGCCACCTTCCAGCCGCTGGAGCGCCGCCGCGGGCACGGCGGTGATGGGCGCTCCCGGGTCCCCCAACGGGATGTAGGCCGACGCGGACATGCCGGGCCGAAGCTGGCCGTCGGCGTTGTCCAGCTCCAGCCTCACGGGGATGGTGCGTGAAGTCGCATCCACGCGCTGCCCCACGTGGCCCACCTTCGCCATGAACTCCTGGCCCGGAAAGGCCGCGAAGGTGATGCGGGCCTGCGTGCCACGCTGGATGCGCACGGCGTCACGCTCGAAGGCGTGCACCACCAGCCACAGCGAGGACACGTCACCAATGCAGAACAGCGGCAGGTTGGGGTCCGCCATCTGCCCCATCCGCGCGGTGCGTTCGACGACGGTGCCGGACAGGGGGGCGCGCAGGACGAAGCCCGGGGGGACGTTGCCACCGCGCAGCTCTTCTTCGCTCACGCCCAGGGCCACCAGCTCCGCGCGCGCGGCGGCGACCGAGGCCTCGGCGGCGGCGGCCTCTGCTTCGGCGGCTTGCACGTCCTTGCTCGCGATGATGCGCTCGTCCGCGAGCGTGCGCTTGCGCTCGGCGGCCTGACGCGCGGCCTGGGCCTGGGCCTGGGCCGCTTGCAGCGCCGCGCGCGCCTTGCCCAGCTCGGGGCTGCGCAGGTCCGCGAGCTTTTCGCCCTGCTTCACCGCCTGACCGGTGGTGGCGAAGACGGCGCTCACGCGGGCGGCGATGGGGGAGGCCACCTCCGCGTAGGCGTCCTCGCTGAAGGTGAGCTCTCCCAGGACGGTGACATTCTCACCGCCCGGTCGCACGCCCACGGGCGCGGTGGTGATGCGCAGGTCTCTCAACATCTCCGACGCGATGCGGACGTGGGGCTCGCCATGCTCGTCGTGGTGGGCACCTGCCTGGGCGGCGGGCTCGTCATGTCCATGTTCTTGCTCGTCGTGCGGCGTCTCGCGCTTGCAGGCGGTGAGCAGGAGGAGGGCGGCCACTGCGGCGTGGAGGGGCTTCATGGAAGGGCTCCGGTCTCCGCGGCCAGTTGGACGCGGGCGAGGGCCGCCTGGAGGAGGCTGTCGAGGTAGGCGGCACGCGCTTCCAGCGTGTCGCGGCGAACGAGGAGGAATTCGGCGAGGCCCATCTCTCCGGCTTCGTAGGAGCGGCGAGCGAGACTTTCGTTGTCACTGAGCAGCGGCAGGGCGTCGGCTTCCAGCAGCGTCACGGCTTCCAGCCGCTTGCGGTGCTGCACGCGCGCGGCCTCCACCTGGACGTCCACTTCCAACCGCGCCGCGGCCAGCAGGGATTGGAGCCGGCGCACGCGGGCCTCGCCCGTCACCCGGGCGTTGTCTCCCCGGTCGAAGATCGGCAGCGGCACGCTCAGGGCGCCGAGGTAGGCGATTTCATCAATCTCCCGCTGGTACAGAAACCCCGCGGTGATGTCCGGCCAGACGCTCGCCCGGCCCATGCGGCGGTCGGCATCCGCCTGGGCGAGTTCCGCTTCCAACGCGGCGATATCGGGCCGCGCCGCCACGGTGTCTGTCTTCGCCTCCGTGACAGGCTGGAGCGCGAGCACGCGCAGCTCACCGCGGATGGCCAACGGATGCGTGAGCGGAAGGCCCAACATCGCGCGCAACTGGTGGAGATGGACGGCCTCGTCCCCCTCCGCGGTGGCCACCTCCGCGCGCATGCGGGCCAGGGACACGCGCGCCACGTTGACGTCCACCACGGGCACATCACCGGCCTCGAAACGCCGCTGGGCGGAGTTCGCGGTCTCCCGGGCGGCGGCCTCGGCTTCTCGCGCGAGGCTCAGCCGCTCCCGCGCATGCAGCGCCTGGAGGAAGCGCGCGGCGACGTCGCCCAACACCCGGCGCTCGGCGTCGCGCTGGTGGGCCGTCGCCATCTCCAGACCGGCGCGCGCGGAGTCCCGGCGGGCGCCGCCCTTTCCACCCAGCTCGAAGGATTGGCTGATGCCCACGCTCAAGTCCGCCCCACGCACGGCGGGGTTTCCAGGCGAACCAGGGGCACTGCGCGGGCCCGCCTGGAGCTCGAAGGTGGGGTTGTCGTTCAGCAGCGATGCGGCGGCCGCCACGGGGCCCTGGGCCTCGGCGGCGCGGCCCGCGGCATCCAGCAGCGCGGGTGCGCGCTGGCGGGCCAGGGCCAGGGTTTCTTCAAGGGACAGCGCTGCGTCGGCGGAGCCCGGCTGGGCCGCGGCGACACGCGGAAATACGAGTGCGGCGGCGAGCCCGAAGGCTGCCACCGTGAGTGGATGGGGCACGGCGATGACCTCGCGAAAGGGAGGCGTGCGTCAGGTGGAGCGTGCCCCGCGATGACACACGGGCACACCTGTCCTGGCGGACGCGAGCGAACGAGACGGCGGACGCGACCTACGCGAGGGGGACTATGGGGACGTGGAGGATGTCGCGCCCGTCGGCCGACAACGGTTCGGCCTTCTCGTAGGCGACGCGCAAGGGTCGCGACACGAGCAGCACGAAGGAAAGCGGCGGGGCATGCGCGGCCACGGTGCGCACGTGGGCACAGCAGGTGCAGTCGGTGCAGTCCGGGGCGCACTGCCCCTGGTCATCATCGTCCGGGCAGGTCTGCGTGCAGACCTCGCCCACCGCGCCGGTGAGGGTGGGCATCAAGCCCCCCAGGCCCGGGGCGAACAGGAACAGGCAGACGATGAGCCAGATTCGGAGCACGCTGGCGACCTTCTACCACGTTTCCAAACGCAATGCGTGCGAGGGACTCACACCTGGTGAGCCTCCTCGCACGCAGGGGAAGACGACTGTCAGGAGATGCCCTTGCGCAGCCGGTTCCAATCGAAGTTGGGCGCCGGGTCGTTCTTGCGGCCCTTGGGAACCGCCACGTCGGCGTGGCCCACGATGTTCTTCATCGGAATGTTGTGCTGCTGCTTCAGGTAACCGGTGAGCTGGGTGAGCGACTTGTACTGCGCCTCGGTGAAGGGCGTCTTGCCGCTGCCGTCGTTCACGATTTCGATGCCGATGGAGCGGTTGTTGATGTCCGAGGGCACGCCGTGCAGCTCGCCCTTGCCCGCGTGCCAGGCGCGCTTGTCGTCACCGACCAGCTGATAGATCTTCCCGTCGCGGTCCACCATGTAGTGCGCGGACACCTTGCTCTGCGGATTGCGCATCCACGCCAGGTCGCCCGAGCCGTTGTTGGTCGCGGTGTGGTGCATGACGATGGTGTCGATCTTCGTCCCGCCGCGCGAGTTCTGGTTCGGCGAGGGCGCGTTGATGACCGCGGGCTTGGTGAACTTGCCGCCCGGGGTGGTGGGTGTGGTGGGGCCGCTGGTGCCCAGCGCCTTCTTCAGCGCCGCGTGCGTGAGGTCACCGTAGAAGCCGGTGGTGGGCAGCTTGTTGTCCGCCTGGAACTTCTTCACCGCCGTTTCCGTCTGCGGACCGAAGGTGCCGGGGCCCGTGGTCACCTGGGCCTTCGTCATGTAGCCCACCTTCACGAGCGCATCCTGCAACTGCTTCACCTTGGGCCCGGAGTCGCCCTTGCGCAGGCCCGCAGGCGGCGCGGAGACCGTGGAGGCCGCGGCGGCGGCGGTACGAGGGGCCTGCGCCTGAGGGGCGCGGAACACGGAGGAGAGCGAGGGCAGGCGAAGGCTCATGAGGGCTTCCAGGGGGTAGAGGCTGCGTGAATCTGCCCGGATTATCGGCGCCCAGGCCCCGGGAGTTGCGTAACTCCCGGGGCGAACTTGGGTGTCCAGGTTCAGCCAGATTGCAACTTTTCAGGCTGTCTGAGTTTCGGCGGGCAGGGGTGGCTCTCCTGTGCCTTCCTCTGGCTGCTCCTGGGGAAGGTGGCGCCGCTTCCAGAGGGCGAAGATGGCCGGATACACGGTCAGCTCGAGTAGAAACGACGTCACGAGTCCGCCCACCAGCGGCGCAGCGATGCGCTTCATCACGTCCGCGCCCGTGCCGGTGCTCCACAGCACGGGGAGCAGGCCAATCATGTCCGTCATCACCGTCATCAACTTGGGACGGATACGACGCGCCGCGCCATCAACGATGGTCTCCGTCAGGTCGGCCATGGAGCGCAGCCGGCCCTCCTGGTCCGCCTTCCTATGGGCCAGGGTGAGGTAGAGCAGCATCACCACGCCCGTCTCCGCGTCGAGCCCGGCCAGCGCGATGAGCCCCACCCACACGGCGATGCTCATGTTGTAGTCGAGCAGGTACAGCAGCCACACCGCGCCAATCAGGCTGAAGGGCACCGCCAGCAGGACGATGCCCATCTCCACCACGGACTTCGTGCTGAAGTACAGCAGCAGGCACACCAGCAGCAGGGTGACGGGAATCACCACCTTGAGCTTCTCCGTGGCGCGCTCGAAGTACTTGAACTGACCGCTCCACTCCACGCGCACGCCGGTGGGCGTCTTCACCTCGCGCGCCACCGCCGCCTTCGCGTCCTTCACGTAGTCCGCGATGGGCCGCGCGGTGTCCACGAAGACGTAGGTGACGAGCTTGCCGCCCTCGCTGCGAATCATCGGCGGGCCCTGCACGAAGCGCACGTCCGCCACCTGGGCCAACGGCACCTGCGCGCCGGCCGGAGTGGGGACCAGCACCTCCTTCAACAGTTCGGGGCTGTCGCGGTACTCACGCGCGTAGCGCACGTTGATGGGGTAGCGCTCGCGGCCCTCCACCGTCTGGGAGACGTTCTCTCCGCCGATGGCGCCCATCACCACCTCGTTGATGTCCTTCACGCCCAGGCCCAGGCGCGCGGCCTCTTCCCGCTTCACCTCGATGTCCACGTAGAAGCCGCCGGTGGAGCGGTCCGCGAACGCGCTGCGCGTGCCGGGCACCTGGGCCACGGCCTTTTCAATGGCCACCGCTGCCTGCTCCAGCGTGTCCAGGTTGTCGCCAAACACCTGGATGCCCAGCGGACTTCGGATGCCGGTGGCCAGCATCTCCGTGCGCGTCTGGATGGGCATCCAGAAGATGTTGGGCATGCCCGGGTACTGGAGCGTCTCGTCCATCTCCGTCAGCAGGGCTTCCCAGGTGAGGCCCTTGCGCCACTCGGACTTCGGCTTGAGCACCACCGTCGTCTCGAACATGGACAGGGGCGCCGGGTCCGTGGCCGTCTCCGCGCGGCCCGCCTTGCCGAAGACGCTGACCACCTCTGGAATGCGCTTCAGCTCCGCGTCCATGGACTGGAGGATGCGCGTGGCCTCGGTGATGGACATGCCCGGCGGCGAGGTGGGCATGTAGAGGATGGCGCCTTCGTTGAGCGGCGGCATGAACTCATGGCCCAGCCGCATGAAGGCCGGCACCGTCATCGCCATGGCCACCACGGACAGCGCCACCACCACCTTGGCGTGCCGCACCACGAAGCGCACCACCGGCATGTAGAGGGCCACCAGCCAGCGGTTGAGGGGGTTCTCGTCCTCCCGGCGGATGCGTCCGCGGATGAAGAGCACCGCCAGCGCGGGCGTCAGCGTCACCGCCAGCACCGCGGCGAAGCCCATGGAGTATGTCTTCGTGTACGCCAGCGGCTTGAAGAGCCGGCCTTCGGTGGCCTCCAGCGTGAAGACGGGGAGGAAGGCGACGGTGAGCACCAGCAGCGTGCCGAAGATGGAGGGCCCCACCTCCTGCATCGCGGAGATGATGACCTCGCGCCGCTCACCGGGGCGGCCTTCCGCCTCCCACGCCTCCAGCTTCTTGTGGATGTTCTCCACGATGATGATGGAGGCATCCACCATGGCGCCAATGGCGACGATGATGCCGCCCAGGCTCATGATGTTGGCGGTGAGCCCCTGGTAGTACATGGGGATGAAGGCGAGCAGCACCGCCAGGGGCAGCGTGAAGATGGTGACCAGCGCGCTGCGCGCGTGCATCAGGAAGAGGAAGATGATGAGGCTGACCACCAGCATCTCCTCCACCAGCGCCCGGCTGAGCGTGCTGATGGACTCCTCGATGAGCCCCGAGCGGTCATAGGTGACGACCAGCTCCACGCCCTCCGGCAGGCCCGCGCGCACCTCCTCCAGGCGCTCCTTCACCGCGTCGATGACGGTGAGCGCGTTCTCCCCGTAGCGCATGACGACGATGCCGCCGGCCACCTCGCCCTTGCCGTCCAGCTCCGCGACACCCCGGCGGATGTCCGGCCCCAGGCTCACCGTGGCCACGTTGCGCACCAGCACGGGCGTGCCGTCCCCGCTCACCTTCAGCGGGATGTTCTCGATGTCCTGCGTGGAGCGGATGTAGCCACGCCCTCGGATGATGTGCTCGTGGCCCGCGATTTCCATCACCCGGCCGCCCACGTCCTCGTTGGACTCGCGGACCGCGCGTGTCACCTCGCCCAGCGTCACGCCGTAGGCGCGCAGTTGGTTGGGGTCCACCTGCACCTGGTACTGCTTGACGATGCCGCCCACGCTGGCGACTTCCGCTACGCCGGGCACGCTGGACAGCGCGTAGCGCACGTTCCAGTCCTGGAGGCTGCGCAGGTCCGCCAGGGAGTGCTTGCCGCTCTCGTCCACGAGCGCGTACTGGAACACCCAGCCCACGCCGGTGGCGTCCGGACCCAGCATGGGCGTCACACCCGCGGGCAGGCGTCCGCGCGCCGTCTCCATGTATTCGAGCACGCGGCTGCGCGCCCAGTACATGTCCGTGCCGTCCTCGAAGATGACGTAGATGAAGGACATGCCGAACATGGACTGGCCACGGACGGCCTTCACCTTCGGCGCCGACAGCAGGGAGGAGGAGATGGGGTAGGTGATCTGGTCCTCGACCAGATCCGGCCCACGTCCCATCCATTCGGTGAAGACGATGACCTGCGTGTCGGACAGGTCGGGGATGGCGTCCAGCTTGGTGTTGCGAACCGCGTGGACGGCCCACGCCGCCAGGCCGCCCACCAGCAGGATGGTGAGGAACGGGTTGCGCGCGCACGCACCGATGATGCGGCCGATGAAGCTCTGTCCGCCATTCTCAGTGGGCTGCATGGCTGCCTCCGAAGTCATCCGTGGCGGAGCGGATGCGGCTCTCCGCCGCGATGAGGAAGTTGCCGCTGGTGACGACGACGTCGCCGGGGGACAGCCCCTCCAGCACCTCGTAGGTGCCGTTGCCCTTGATGCCGAGCTTCACTTCCTGGGGGCGCAGCCGGCCCTCGCCCAGGTCCACGAACACCAGCCGCCGCGGGCCGGTGTAGATGACGGCCGAGTCGGGAATCTGGAGTCGCGGCGCGCCGCCCTGCAGGATGAAGCGGACGTCCGCGTACATGTCCGGCTTCAGCTCCAGCTCCGGGTTGGGCAGCTCGATGCGGATGCGCCCGGTGCGCGTGGCGCCTTGCAGGGACGGGTACACGTAGCCGACGCTGCCCGCGTATTTCTTCCCAGGCAGGTAGGGCAGGGTGACTTCCACCGGATGGCCCGGCTTCACGCGCGCCAGGTCCTGCTCGTACACGTCCGCCTCCACCCACACCTTCGCCAGCGGGGCGATGCGGAACAGGCGCTCACCGGCCTTCACCGCCGCGCCCTCCACCACGTTCTTCTCCAGCACATAGCCGCTGGCAGGCGCCAGGAAGGGCATGTTCTCCACCGGCTGGCCTCGCTGGGCGACGCGCTCGATTTGCGCCGCGGACAGGCCCCACAGCTCCAGCCGCTTGCGCGCCGCGCCCACGAGCGACGCGTTGGCCGCGCTCTGGCTCTGACGCGCCAGCAGGTACTCCTGCTGCGCGGCGTAGAGCTCCGGGCTGTAGAGGGTGAAGAGGACGTCGCCCTTCTTCACCGGCTCGCCCGTGGCGTTGACGCGCAGCTCGTGGATGTAGCCGTCCAGCTTGAGGGTGACGTCCACCAGCGACTTCTCGTCGAAGGTGACGCGGCCGAGCGCGCGCAGGGACAGGTCCATGGAGGCCTGCTCCACCTTCGCCGTCTTCACGCCGATGCGCTGCCTCCGCAGGTCGTCCACCCGGATGATGCCGCTCGCCAGCTCGGCGCGGCTGACGGGCGTCAGGTCCATGCCGCAGATGGGGCACGCGCCCGGGCCGTGCTGCTTCACCGACGGGTGCATGGGGCAGGTGTAGTGTGCGATTTCCCCCTCGCCGTGAGCTCCCGCGGGAGCGGCCGAGCGCCACTCGCTGGTGGTGCCACACGCCAGCATGCGCCGGCCCATGTACGGGTTCTCCAGCTTGGGCTCGCGCTGGAGCCACTGATTCACCCCCTCCACCATGGGGCATTCGAAGATGTGCCAGCCTTCCTGGAGCCGCGGGTCGGCGGACGCCAGGGCGATGAGCGCTTCACTCACGCGCGCGAAGTGCTGGCGCGCTGCCTCGGCGTCCTTCGCCGAAGCGAGTTGCGAGGCGCCGTCCGCGCCCTGCTGGAGCCAGCCCTTCAGCGGCGTGCCATCCCCCGGTGTGGCCTCGGCGGCCTGCTGGAGCGCGGCCTTCAGCGCTCCCGCCCTGGCCTCGAATCCTTCCAGGGTGTCCTGCGCGAGCAAGGCCCGTGCGGCTTCGTAGGACTCGAAGGCCGCGCGCGTGTACTCCAGGGCGGCGCCGGGCAGCGGCGTGCCCGCGCCGCCGTGCGCCTCATGCGTCGCGGGCGCGGTGCCGGTGTGGGACGTGGAGCCGAAGAACCAGCCCGCGAGGGGCTTCCAGGCCACGGCGACGAGTACGGCGAGGGCAACCACTCCCAGCCAGGGGGCGATGCGGCGGCGGTTCGGGGGGCTCATCGCGTCTCTCCGTTCCGGGGCAGTCCCGGGGTGTGGCCCATGGCCTTGTCCAACTCCGCCCGGCGGCGCTGCACGTCCGCCAGGGCTGTCTGTTCACGCAGCTCCACGCGGCGCAGGCCGCGCTCCGCCTCGATGAGGACCTGGAAGCTGTTCTTGCCGCTCTCGAAGCCCGCGCGGGCGGCGGACACCTGGTCCTTCGCCGCGGGGATGAGCCGCTCCTGAAAGAGCGCCACCACGCGCCGCGCCTCCTCGGCACGCGAGCGCGCCTGCTCCACCTCGACGCGGATGTCGGAGATGAGCTGCTCCTCCTCCCGGCGCAGGCGCTTCAGGCCGGATTCGGCCTCCCGCACAGCGGCCTTCCGCTTGCCGAAGTCGAGCGGGATGTTGAGGGTGACGCCCGCCATGAACTGGTGGGGCGTGTCCATCCACATGGAGTTGTACTCACCCATCACCATGACATCCGGGTAGTAGTCGCGCTTCGCGAGCCGAACGGCGGCCTCGCCTCCACCGAGCCGGGCCCGCAGGCCCTCCAGCTCCGGGCGCAGGCGCAGCGCTTCGTCTTGCAGCCGTTCGGCGGGAACGGACTCCGCGGCATGCGCGGGCATGGCTTCCGGCAGCGGCGGCAGCGGTGCCTGGGGGGCGCGGTGCAGCAGGCCGTTGAGCTGGGCGCGAAGCCGCTCGCGCTCGGCTTCGAACATCACCTGTTCGCGCAGCACCTCGCTCAGCTCCACCTCCGCCTGGAGCGGATCCTGCTGCGAGGCACGGCCGGTGACGTATTGGGCCTCCGCGCTCTTCTTGAGCTGCCCGAGCAGCCGCAGGTGCTCCGCCGTGACGGCGAGCGAGCGCTCCACGACGAACAAGTCATCGAAGAGCGTGGAGGCCGTGAGGGCCAGGCGCAGGCGCAGGGCCTCGCGGTCCTCGCGCATCGCCTGCGCTTCCGCCAGCGCCATCTCCCCTCGCAGGCCGCGCTTGCCGGGGAAGGGGAGCTGTTGGCTCAGCCCCACGACCTGTCCGAACGGCACGCTGCCAGTGATGCTCAGCGGCGCGACCTCATAGGTCAGCATCGGGTCTTCGAGCGCCGTCTCACGCGGGTAGCGTTCGAGACTGGCTCGCCACGCCTCACGCGCTGCTTCCAGCGAGGGGTTGCGCGCGAGCACCTGCCGCACCAGCTCCGCGCGCTCCAGCACGGGGGCGCTCGTGAAGGGCTCTGGTGCCTGTGCCTCTGGTGCCTGCCGGGCAACGGCTTCGAGTTGGGATTGATACCGCTGGTCATTGGCTCCGGCCGCGCCGGGGCCCAGCCACACGGCGACGCCGGTGGCGAGCACGGCCCGCGTAGCGGACCGCCTCCAGGTTCCATGGGGTGACATGACTTCCTGCTCCAGATGACGGGATACGAGCCTGTCGCCGGGAGAAGGACGTCACCGGCGGCGGGCGGAATCCGGCCGGTGGACACACGTCCACCCGCCAGGCCTCAGCGCATGCGGGCCGGACGTCTCAAATGAGGTAGGAGCAGTGCTGCAGGTACAGCGGTGGCGCGGTGGCGTGATGCACGCCCCGGATGCGCACCCACGACGTGGGCAGGGACTCGGGCGCTGGCGGCACCTCTGGGACAGCCTGGGGAAGCACCGCCAGAGGTGTCAGCGCCCACGCATGGCGTGAGCTCGCGGTGACGGGCTCCGGCGCCGGGAGCTGCACGGCGAGTTCGCCGCAGCAGTCGTGGTGGTTGCCTCGGATGCCCGCTTCCTGAGCGTCGGGCGCGGCCTTCGTCCGCTTCGACTGGGGGCAGACACACGTCAGGTCCAGCTTCACCGTACCCTGGCAGAGATGGAACAGCCCCTCGGCCGCCCCCGCGATGGGAGGCAGCCCCAGGACCACCAGCAATGTCAGGACTCGGACGAGCATGAGCGTGGGCTTGCCCAGCAGATAGCGCGGCGTGACGGCGCGTGCAACTCCGCACGCGCCGCGCCATTCCCATTCAACTCATGCCGCGCCGCGTGCTGGCACGGGCTTGGGCTGGATGAGCTCGGTGGAGAAGTAGCGCTCCATGCGGTCGGGGAACACCGTCACCACCTGCGCCCCCGGGCCCAGTCGCTTCGCGGCTTCCACCGCGGCGACGTAGTTGAGGCCGGACGACGGTCCCACCGGGAAGCCGCGGCGGATGAGCGCCCTGGCGGTGCTCATGGCGACGTCGTCCGACACGTCGATTTCAACGCGGCCCGGCATGTCCGCCTCGCGGTACAGCCGGGACATGCCATCCACCACGCCCGGGACGCGGGGGCTGAAGCTGCAACATTCGATGTCGCAGCCCAGGCCGGCGATGGGGCGCGCCACGAAGGCCGTCACCGGACAGCCTGCTTCCGCGAAGGCCTGGTACAGGCCCACCACGGTGCCGCCTGTGCCTACGCCGCTGACCACGCCGTGCACCAGCCCGCCCGGGATTTGCGACAGAATCTCCTGGCCCGTCCACACCCGGTGGGCCTCGGCGTTGTCCAGGTTCTCGAACTGACGCGGCGCGAAGGCCTTGCGCTCACGCGCCAACTCCTCCGCCTTCACGATGGCGCCGTGCACGCCGGCTTCGCGCGGCACCAGCACCACGTCACCACCATAGGCGCGGATGGTGAGGATGCGCTCCCCGGTGACGCCCTCCGGCATCACCGCCGTGAAGCGCAGGCCCATCTGGGCGCAAGCCAGCGCCAGGGCGATGCTCGTGGAGCCGCTGGACGCCTCGATGACCTCGCCGCCGGGGACGAGCTCCCCCTGACGCCACGCCTTCTCCAGCATGTAGCGGGCGATGCGGTCCTTGGTGGAGCCGCTGGGGTTGAGGAACTCCAGCTTGCACCAGATGGTGGGGCCCTCCTCGTGGAGACGAACGGGGACGAGCGGAGTGGGACCCACGGCCTGGAGGAAGCGGCCGTCCGCGGGAAGAGGGCGACAGGGAGGGCGCATGCGGCCTTCCCTATCGCGAAACGGCTCGTTCGGCACTGGCCATGAACTTTTTGCTGGGTTCCTGGACAGTCGCTTGTCTGCCTGCCCCGACAGCGCGCCTGTTGGTGCCCGTAACATCTGGCCTTCAGGCGGAGGCGGGGCTACGAAAGAGCCTGGTCCGCACACCTCCGTATGCCTCCCACTTCCGCGCTCATCCTCAACGTCAACGACGACGCGGCCAGCCGCTATGTCACCTCCCGCGTGCTGGGGCTCGCGGGCTTCCGCGTCGTGGACGCCGCTTCCGGGATGGAGGCGCTGGCCCTGGTGACCGAGGACACGGACCTCGTCATCCTGGACGTGCGGCTGCCGGACATCAGCGGCCTGGAGGTGTGCCGGAGGTTGAAGGAGACGCCTCGCACACAGGGTGTCCTGGTGCTCCACCTGTCCGCACAGGCCGTGGGGCCGGGCGATCGGGCGCAGGGCCTGGAGCACGGCGCGGACGGCTACCTGGTGGCGCCGGTGGACCCGGAGGAACTGGTGGCCCAGGTCCACGCGCTGCTCCGGCTGCGCCGGGCCGAGCGCGAGGTGAAGGAGCTGTCCCGCGAGGTGGTGCACCAGCGCCAGCTCCTGGAGTTGGCCATCTCCTGCGCGGCGGACCCCATCGCGCTCTACGACGAGACCGGGCGCGTCCTGTCGGCCAATCAGTCCCTGTATGCCTCACGCGGCAGCCACGCCGTGCATGCACCGGGCAGGACACTGGATGAGATGCAGGCCGCGGATGGGGCGCTGACGCCGTACCTCGAACAGGTGCGGGTGGCCCTTCGCACGGGGCAGGTGCAGCGAGGCACCATGGTCCTGGGTTCGGACCGGGGCCCGCGGTACTTCGACTACGTCTTGTCGCCCGCGCTGGGGGCCGGCGGCGAGGTCCTGGCGGTGATGTCCTCCATGCGGGACGTCACGGAGTCGCGCAGCGCGGAGGAGTTCCGCGAGCAGTTCATTGGCATGTTGGGGCATGACCTGCGCAACCCGCTCAACGCGCTGTCCATGTCCGCGCAGCAGCTGCGGCGCAAGGGTGGGCTGGACGAGCGCCAGGGCATGCTCACCGAGCGCATCCTCACCAGCGCCGAGCGCATGGACCGGATGATTCGCCAGCTGCTGGACTTCGCGCGCTCGCGGCTGGGCGGCGGCATTCCGGTGGTGCGCTCGCCGTGCGATGTATTCGAGGTGGTGCGCCGCACCGTGGACGAACTGCGCGCCAGCCATCCTGGCCGGGTGGTGGAACTGGAGTCCAAGGGCGATGGCCTGGGGAAGTGGGACTCCGACCGCCTGGAGCAGGCCGTGGGCAACCTGGTGGCCAACGCGCTGAAGTACAGCCCGGCGGAGAGCACCGTGTGGGTGTGGGCCGAGGGCTCCGAGCATGAGGTGGTGCTGCGCATCCACAACCGTGGCACGCCCATCCCCGCGGAGGACCTGCCCCACGTCTTCGGCGCCTGGCGCCGGGGCCGGCGCACCGCCAGTGACGCGGGCGCGCCCAGCGGCCTAGGGCTGGGCCTCTACATCACCCGGCAGATTGTCCGGGCGCATGACGGGGACGCGCAGGTGGCCTCCAGTGCGACGGAGGGCACGACCTTCCTCATTCGCCTGCCACGATGATGAATAGCTGACGGTTGGGGCGCCTCGCGACTCCCCGTTTGGGGTTGCCGCTACCACCTTCCGTGCATGGCGTCAGAGAAGCTCATTTTCGCTCAGTCCGTGGAAGCGCTCTTCGTGCGGGCGCTCGGGCCGTATCTCACCCGGGATGGACGCCAGCGCTTGAAGGCGGTGGGGCTCGACCTGTCGGAGCCGCTGCGTCCCCAGTACACATTGGAGCAGTGGCGCGCCTTCCTTCGCGTGGCGGCGCAGGATGTCTTCCCGGCCCTGCCTCCGCACGAGGCCAGCTTCGCGCTGGGCGCGCGTTTCCTCCAGGGCTTCCGGCAGACCTCGGTGGGCCGGGCCAGCCTGTCGCTCGTCACCCAGCTGGGGCCGCGGCGCACGCTGGAGCGGGTGCCGTACAACGTCCGGGCCGGCAACAACTTCAATGAGGTCCGCGTGGAGGAGTCCACGCAGGACGGCGCCACGCTGTGGATGAAGGACGTCACGGCGGACACGCCGGACTTCGCGGCGGGCTTCCTGGCGGAGACGCTGCGGTCGTCGGGCGCGGGGCATGTGGAGGTGAAGCCCATCGCCTTCGACGGCACGGCGGCCACCTTCCGCGTCACCTGGTCGAAGGCCGCCAGCCGGGCGCCTGTGGCCGGTCCCCGTCGCGTCTACTGAGGCGGGAGCGCCGCCACGACGCACCCTTCCGCTGGACTGGCTCCGCCTTCGAGTGTCTCGGTTGCCGGTGGAGGCGCTGGAGCACCCGTTGAGGGTGCGCTGGCGCTGGCCCCCTTCCGCGAGCTGTCGCACGATGCCGGCCGGACGCGCTCCCTGTCCGGAAGGAAGTCACCGCATGGCCCGGTTGTTCGTCGAGGACCTCCACGTCCGGCTCGGCGCGATTGACATCCTGAAGGGCATCACCGCCGACTTCCGAGATGGCGAGGTGGTGGCGCTGCTGGGCCGCTCCGGCAGCGGCAAGTCCACGCTGCTGCGCTCCGTCGCCGGGCTGGAGACGCCGGTGCGAGGGCGCATCCACATTGGTGAGCGCACGGTGTTCGACGCGGCGGCGAAGGTGAACCTGCCGCCAGAGCGGCGTGACCTGGGGCTGGTGTTCCAGTCCTACGCGCTGTGGCCACACAAGACGGTGTTCGACAACGTGGCCTACGGCCTGCGGCTGCGCAAGCAGCCCCGCGAGCAGGTGGAGCGGGCCGTGCGCGAGGTGCTCCAGGGGGTGGGCCTGGAGGGGTATGGCGACCGGTTCCCCAGCCAGCTCTCCGGTGGGCAGCAGCAGCGCGTGGCGCTGGCGCGGGCGCTCGTCTACGGGCCGCCGCTGGTGCTCCTGGATGAGCCCTTGTCCAACCTGGACGCGAAGCTGCGGGAGGAGGCGCGCGTGTGGATTCGCGCGCTCATCAAGCGGCTGGGGCTCACCGCGCTCTTCGTCACCCATGACCAGGTGGAGGCCATGGCCATCGCCGACCGCATCATGCTGCTGGACGGTGGGCGGATGGTGCAGGACGGGACGCCGGAGCAGCTCTACACGGAGCCCCAGAGCCTGTTCGCCGCCGACTTCATGGGGGTGAACAACACCTTGTCCGGCCGCGTGGTGGAGCGGCGCGAGGGCGAGGCGCGGCTCCAGGTGGGAAGCCAGTCATTGTGGGGCCTGCGGCGAGGCGAGGGCGCCTTGGGCGAGACGGCCACCGGCGTCATCCGCGTGGAGGAACTCCAGCTGGCATCCGGGCCCGGGGAGAACCGGCTCCCGGCCGCCCTGGTGAGCTCCATCTACGTGGGCGGGCGCTGGGAGCACCAGTTCCATGCCGCAGGGCAGACACTGCGCGCCTCGACGCGCCAGTGGTTGGCCCCGGGGGCCTACACACTCGCGTTCCCCAAGGAGCGCCTCTGGATTTTCTGAGAGGCGCCGGGGCCGCGCGGCGCCTCATGGCGCGAGCTCGGTGGGCGCTGGCGCGGAGCGCTGCCCCGCGGCGGGCGTCAGGGCGGGGAAGGCGGTGTGCCGGTTCTTCCAAAAGGGCGCGTCGGGCCACCGTTGCTCCTCGCGGTAGGTGCAGCTTCGCCTGCGCAGGTGTTCGTCGAAGCGCAGATGAAGCGTTTGCTCGTAGGCGCAGAGCGCATCCTCTTCACCGCGCAGGTATTGCTCCAGGGCTTCCGCGGCGAGGAGCGCGGAGTCCAGCGCGCTGATGATTCCCTGGGCGGACAGCGGGTCATGGGTGCAGGCCGCATCGCCCACGGCGAGCCAGCGCTCACCGTGCATCTGGTCGAGTTCGCCGACGAGCACGGGCGCCGCGACGAGAGGCTCTCCGGCGAAGTCGCAGGCCGCCAGCCTCGCCTGGGTGACGGGGGCTTGTTCGAGCAGGGCCGTCCACGGTTCCGGCGTCGCCCAGCGCAGTCCGTGCAAGGAATCTCCATCACCCACCAGGGTGACGCCGACACAGTCCGAGGGCAGTCGCGCGGAGTGCCACCAGCCTTCCGGACATGATTCCACCAGGGCATCCGTGGGGAACGATTCCCCTGGCCGGAGCTGGAACGCACCATGAACGGTGAAGCAGCGGTCGCGGATGCGGCGCCGCGCGCCCTGGGTCATGGCGAAGGTGGCTTTCCATCCGGTCGCATCCACGACGAAGCGCGCCCGCAGCGTGAGCGCGCCTGTCTTGCGTTGGGAGAGGTGCAGCCGATAGCCCTCCTTCGCGATGGACTCGACGTCCAGCAGGGTCGTCAGGCGAAGGACGCGGACGCCTTGCCGGGCTGCCTCCAGGCTGAGCCGTTCGTCGAAGCGCGCCCGGTCCAGGTGCCAGGCGGAGCCCCAAGGCGACATCCGCGTGTCCTGGACGCGGGGCTCCGCGCGGCCCCAGCACGAGGACGTCCCGCGCGAAGCCAGGTGTCCATCGCGCAGGAAGCTGCTCCAGACACCGAGCCGGGACAGAGGGATGCGGAGGTCGGGTGACAAGGTCTCGCCCGGGCGGTGCGTGTCGTAATCCGTGCGCTCGAGCATGACGACGGACAGGAAGGGCGCCAGGTCTCGCAGGGCCACGGCCATGGCCGCGCCCGCCGGGCCGCCTCCGATGATGGCGACGTCGTAGGAGGCTTCGCTCATGGCGCGCCCCTCCGCGCGGCGGCGGGCGTCCCGTTGCGGCAGGGCTCAGGGCGCCTGGTTTCGACGGGGGCCGGGGGAATCTCGTGGGTGGGGCTCAAGCTTTCGCTCCTCATGTTCCGAGGGGCGATGTGCAAGGCACATTCCTCCTGGCGGCGAGGCGCGGTGCATCTGTGCGCGTGCTCCTTGTCACGGACTTCCGCTGTGTGCGGTGGCTTGTGCCGGGTGGTGGATGACGCGTCACGCTGCTCCCGTGACGCGTCAGCGTCATGCCCGCACGCAAGGCTGGCGTCCCGCCGGGCCCCCGCCTGGTGAGGGGAGCACCCTCAGTGGGGGCCTACTCACGACGTTCTGTCGCGTTGACGCCGGGCTGTACCTGTGTTCAGGCTAGCCGTGGAGGTGCCCATGTCCCCGCAAATCAGCCTCGACTTCGCCACGGAGTACGCGGCGCATCCGGCGCTGGCACCGTTCCATCCGGTGGTGCGCCGCTGGTTCGCGGAGCGGCTGGGCGAGCCCAGCCGTCCCCAGGTGGAGGGCTGGCCGCTCATCCAGGCGGGCCAGGACGTGCTCATCGCCGCGCCCACCGGCAGTGGCAAGACACTGACGGCGTTCCTCGCCGCGCTGGACGCGCTCTTCCGGCTGGCACTGGAAGGCACGCTGCCGGACTGCACGCAGGTGCTCTACGTGTCGCCGCTCAAGGCGCTGGGCAACGACGTGCAGAAGAACCTGCTCCAGCCGCTGGAGGAGCTGCTCGCCCGGGCCCGCGCGGAGGGCTTCCGTCCGCAGGAGCTGCGCGTCCAGGTGCGCAGCGGGGATACCCCGGCATCGGAGCGCGCGCAGATGGTGCGCCGCCCGCCGCACATCCTCATCACCACGCCGGAGTCCTTCTACCTCTACCTCACGGCGGAAAAGGCCCGCGCCACGCTGCGCGCGGTGCGTACCGTCATCGTGGACGAAATCCACGCCCTGGCGCGCGACAAGCGGGGCAGCCACTTCGCGCTGTCGCTGGAGCGGCTCAAGGCGCTCACGGACGCGCGGCCCCAGCTCATCGGCCTGTCGGCGACGCAGAAGCCGCTGGACGCCATCGCCGGGTTCCTCACCGGCGCCTCCCACCGGGAGTGCAAGCGGGTGGAGGTGGGCCACCTGCGCCCGTGGGATTTGACGCTGGAGATTCCAGACGCGGAGCTGTCGTCGCTGGCCAGCCACGAGATGTGGGGGCAGGTCTACGACCGGCTGGTGGAGCTGACGGGGACGCACCGCACGACGCTCGTCTTCGTCAACACGCGGAAGATGGCGGAGCGCGTGGCGCACGACCTCGGTGAGCGCCTGGGCAAAGGCACCGTGGCGGCGCACCACGGCAGCATGTCGCGCGAAATCCGTCTGGCCGCGGAGGAGAAGCTGAAGTCCGGGCAGCTGCGGGCCATGGTGGCCACCGCGTCGCTGGAGCTGGGCATCGACGTGGGCAACGTGGACCTTGTCGTGCAGCTGGGCAGCACGCGCGCCATCTCCGTGCTGCTCCAGCGCGTGGGCCGCGCGGGCCACCACAAGGCCGGCATCTCCAAGGGCATCCTCTTCGCGATGACGCGGGACGAGTTGATGGAGTGCACCGCGCTCCTCAACGCCGTGCGCGAGGGAGACCTGGACGCGGTGCGGATTCCGGAGAAGCCGCTGGATGTGCTGGCGCAGCAGATTGTCGCCGCGTGCGCCTGCGAGGAGTGGGACGAACGCGCGCTCTTCAGCCTCTTCCAGCGCGCGTACTCGTACCGGAACCTCACCTGGGAGGAGTACCAGGGCGTGCTGGAGCTGCTGTCCGAAGGCGTGGCGGCGCGCCGGGGCCGCGCGGGCATCCACCTCCACAGAGACCGGGTGAATCAGCGCCTCAAGGGCCGGCGCGGCGTGCGCATCACGGCGCTCACCAATGGCGGCGCCATCCCGGACACCTTCACCTTCAACGTCACCGCCGAGCCCGAGGGCAAGGTGGTGGGCACGCTGGACGAGGACTTCGCGGTGGAGTCCTCGCCCGGGGACATCTTCCTGCTGGGCAGCACCGCGTGGCGCATCCAGCGCGTGTCGGGCAGCACGGTGCAGGTGGAGGACGCGCGCGGCGCGCCGCCCAACGTGCCCTTCTGGCGAGGCGAGGCGCCGGGCCGCACGGACGAGCTGTCGCTCCAGGTGGGCCGCCTGCGCGAGGAACTCACGCAGCGCGAGGATGCGCCGGCGTTCCTCCAGAAGGAGCTGCGCATGCCGCCGCCCGCGGTGGACGCGCTGATGGGCTATCTGCGCACGGGGCAGAAGATGCTCGACGCGGTGCCCAGCCACACCACCGTGGTGGCCGAGCGCTTCTTCGACGAAGCGGGCGGCATGCAGCTCATCATCCACGCGCCCTTCGGCAGCCGCATCAACCGCGCGTGGGGCCTGGCGCTGCGCAAGCGCTTCTGCCGCTCGTTCGACTTCGAGCTCCAGGCGGCGGCGACGGAGGACGGCATCCTCCTGTCGCTGGGCGAGCAGCACTCCTTCCCGCTGGCGGAGATTTTCGACTTCCTCCACCCGGACCATGTGGAGGAGGTGCTGGTGCAGGCGGTGCTCCAGGCGCCGATTTTCGGCACGCGCTTCCGGTGGGTGGCCACGCGGTCGCTCGCGCTGCACCGGATGATGGGGGGCAAGCGCGTGGCGCCCAACCTCCAGCGCGCCCGCAGCGAGGACCTGCTGGCGTCGGTGTTCCCGGAGCAGGTGGGCTGCCAGGACAACCACGGTGGTGGCGACCTGGAGTTGCCGGACCATCCGCTGGTGAAGCAGACCATGGATGACTGTCTGCGCGAGGCCATGGACGTGGACGGCCTGCGCGAGGTGCTGCGCGGCATGCGTGATGGCCGCATCCGCTTGCTGGCGCGCGACGTGCCGGAGCCCAGCCTCTTCGCGCACGCGATGATTCACAGCCAGCCCTACACCTTCCTGGATGACGCGCCCGCCGAGGAGCGCCGCGTGCGCAACGTGGCCCTGCGCCGCGCCATGCCCGCCGAGGACGTGACGGCCTTCGGCGCGCTGGACGCGACGGCGATTGCCACGGTGGTGTCGGACGCCGCCCCGCCCATGCGCGACGAGGACGAGCTGCACGACGCGCTGTTGCAGCTGATTCTGCTGCCCGCCGCGGAGGTGCCGCGCGGCATGGCGACGCCCCTGTTCGAGCAGGGCCGGGTGGCGTGGATGGACCTGCCCGCGGGCCGCTTCCTGGTGTCGGCGGAGCGGGGCAGCGCGCTGCGGGTGCTCTTCCCGGACGCGCCCATGCAGCCGACGCTGCCGGTGCTGGCGCATGACCGGCCCGTGGAGCGGGACGCCGCCGTGCTCCAGGTGGTGCGCGGACGCATGGAGATGCTGGGGCCCACCACGGTGGCGGAGCTGGCCCGGCTCATCGTGTTGGACGAGGACTCCGTCAACGCGGCCATGCACCAACTGGAGGCCCAGGGCAACGTGCTGCGCGGCCGTTTCCGTCCGCTGGAGGTCCCCCTGGCGGATGGGGCCAGCCCGCCGCTGGAGTGGTGTGACCGGCGCCTGCTCCAGCGCATCCACCGGTTGACGGTGGGGCGGCTGCGCAAGGAAATCGAGCCGCTGAGCGCGCAGGACTTCATGCGCTTCCTCTTCCGATGGCACCACATGGAAGAGCTGGACGCGCTGCGCGGCTCCACCGGCCTGTTCAAGGCGGTGCGGTTGCTCCAGGGCTATGAGGCACCGGCCTCCGCGTGGGAGCGCTTCCTGCTGCCCGCGCGCATGCGGGGCTACACGCCGGACCTGCTGGAGCGGGCCTGCTACGCGGGTGAGGTGGCCTGGGGGCGGCTGACGACGAAGGAGGCGAAGCCCACACCGGGGCCTCGCCGGGGCGCGTCGGTGACGCCGCCGGAGCCCGCGCCCACGCGCTCGCGGGCGTCGCCCACGCGCAACGCGTCGTTGACCTTCACCCTTCGCGAGGACCTGGAGTGGATGCTCACCGCGGCACGTCCTCACGCGGTGCTGGCGGACGGGGACGTGTGGACGCCGCCGGACTTGAGCGCGCCCGCCAAGGACGTGGTGGCGGTGCTGGAGCGGCGCGGCGCCTGCTTCTTCCAGGACCTGGTGTCGCGCGCGCGCAGGCTGCCCGCCGAAATCGAGGACGCGTTGTGGGAGTTGGTGGCGCGCGGGCTTGTGACGGCGGACGCGGTGCAGAACCTGCGCGTGCTCCAGAGCCCGGCGCACCGCAAGCGGCAGAAGCTGCTCCAACGCGGTGGCCCTGGCCGCTGGAGCCTGCTGACACCCGCGGAGCCGAAGTCGCAAGACGATGTGCTGGACTCGCTGGCGCGCCTCTTCCTCCAACGCTACGGCATCGTCTGGCGCGACCTGGTGATGCGCGAGGCGCTGGCGCCCACGTGGCGCGAGCTGCTCTTCGTGTACCGCCGCATGGAAGCGCGCGGTGAGGTTCGCGGTGGCCGCTTCGTGTCGGGCTTCGTGGGCGAACAGTTCGCACTTCCGGAGGCGGTGGACATGGCGCGCTCGGTGCGCCGTCAGCCTCCGTCCGGTGTGCGGGTGCAGTTGTCCGGTGTGGACCCGCTCAACCTCACGGGCGTGGTGACGCCCGGGCCGCGGGTGCCGGCGATGCCGGGCAACGTGGTGACGTACGTGGACGGCGTGCCGCGAGATGTCGGCGCACTGGACGATGCGGCCGACGGCAACGTTGGAGAGGACACGGAAGACGGCGGCGAGGCGATGGCGAGCTGAGTGGTGAGGCCCCGTCGGGCAGTGGATGCTAGGGTGCCGCCCCTTCCGTTTCTTCCGAGGGGTCGCCCGAATGCGTCGCCTGCTGTTGATGGGACTGTTGCTGCTCTCCGCCACCTCCTGTTCAGGCGACGACGAAGACCCGGGGGAGCCGTCCTCCAGGACCGGGCGCATCCAGGGGACGCTGACGCCTTTCCGGAGCAGTGAACGGTCCGCTGGCGACGGTGCCTCCCAGACGGTGCGCTCGCCGTTTCGCGCGGGTGAGCTGGAGAAGCTGAAGGAGACGCTGAGGGGGATGCACGCGGGGCGCTCGCGCGAGCCGCGGGTGGCGCCGAAGGCCGTGCCGGGGCTTCCCATTGTCCCGTCGCCGCTGGGCGCCGCGCCGCTCGAGCGGGCCTCTCGCGAGGACCCCACGATTCCCGGGGACGTCATCCTCCGCTTCGAGGAAGCGGGCCTGACACCGGAGCGCGTGCTGGCGGCGGTGCAGCGCCCGGGCTTCCGCGCGGTGCACAAGGGCTACGCCAGTGAGTACGTGCACCTGGTGGGCTATGAGCCGCTGGACGGCAAGGCGGTGACGGCCGCGAAGACGCAGGAGTGGGCGGCGCAGCTCGCCCAGGTGCCGGGCGTGACGTACGCGGTGCGCAACGAGCGGATGCGGGCGACGGCGGCGCCGAATGACCGGGGTTACAGCCTTCAGTGGCACTACCCCACGCTCAACCTGCCGGCCGCGTGGGACCTGGTGCCGGACGCAACGGACGTAGTGGTGGCCGTCATCGACAGCGGCATCGTTCCGCACCCGGACCTGACGCATGTGTTGCCGGGTTACGACATGATTTCGGACCCGCAGAACGCGGGTGACGGCGACGGCCGGGACAGCAACCCGCGGGACGAAGGCGGGGACACACCCAGCGGCGGCTCGTCGTGGCACGGCTCGCATGTGGCGGGCACCATCTCCGCGGATACGAACAACCAGGTGGGCGTCGCGGGCGTGGCCTGGAACGCCAGTTTGCTTCCAGTGCGGGTGCTGGGGAAGAAGGGCGGGAGCAGCTTCGACATCGCCGCGGCCATCACCTGGGCCACGGGTGGCACCGTGCCGGGCGTGCCGCCCAATCCGAATCCCGCGAAGGTGGTGAACATGAGCCTGGGTGGCAGCGCGCCGCCGCAGGCGCTGTACCAGGGCGCCATCGATGAAGCCTTGGGGCGCGGGGCCATCATCGTCGTCGCCGCGGGCAACGAAGATGTGGATGCGCGCAACAGCACGCCGTGCAACCAGCAGAACGTCATTTGCGTGGGCTCCACCAGTCTGGCGGGGCAGCGCAGCAGCTTCTCCAACTTCGGCGTGGACGTGGACTTGGTGGCGTCTGGCGGAGAGATGCGCGAGGACCTGAACGGTGACGGCTATCCGGACGGCGTGTTGTCCACGGTGCTGGATGAGAACGGGCAGCCTGCCTATGCCTTCTCGCAGGGCACCAGCATGGCGGCGCCTCACGTCGCGGGCGTGGTGGCGCTGATGGCGGCGTCGCGGCCGGACCTGACGGCCGCGCTGGCGGAGCGCATCTTGAAGGAGACCGCCACGCCGCTCACCAACGCGCAGTGCCCGGAAGGTTGCGGCGCGGGGCTCGTCAACGCGCGCGCGGCGCTGGCCCGTGTTGCCAACGTGGATCCGGGTACGTTGGACCCTCAGCTCAACGTGACGACGTCCACACTGTTCTTCCGGGGCAGCGGCACGCAGCAGCTCATTCTCAGCAACGTGGGCGGCAACCGGGGCGGCGATTTGATGGTGACGGCCAGCGTCAGAGGGCCCAATGCCTCGGCGGTGTCATTCCCGCAGGGCAACACGGTGCGGGTGCCCGCCTTCGGCTCGGCCCCGCTGAGTGTGGCGGTGGATGCATCTGGGCTGGCCGGAGGGGACACCGTGGTGACGCTGGACCTGGTGGGCTCGGGAACGGCGGGCTCGGCGACGGTGGCGGTGAAGATTGGTGTGGCGGGCGCAACCAATGACCTGGACGCCCTGATTGCGTTCGTATGGCAGGACGCGGGAGGGGAGTGGCAGGCCTCGGAGGAGGCCATCGCCATCGCGCGCGCCTCGGCGGGCTACGCGTACAGCATCTCCCTGGCGCCGCGGACGTACTTCGCGTTGGCCACCATCGACGACGACCAGGATGGCAACTTCTTCGAGGACGGCGAGCGCACCGGCTACTGGCGCAACGTGGACTCCTTCGAGCCGCTGGAGCTGGAGGCGGGTGACCGCATCGAGAACGTGAGCTTCGACCTGATTCCCCTGGCGCCCATCGATGATGACCCGGCGCTGGTGGTGGGCAGTGCGTGCGGTTCCAGCCTGGACTGTCCCGGGGGCGTGTGCGTGACGGACTATCCGGGAGGGTACTGCTCCATGGATTGCACCAACTCCGCGTGTCCGGCGGGTTCGCGGTGCTACATCGTGGATTCCTCCTCGGGCCTCAAGGCATGTCTGGCGACCTGCACGCGGCAGGTGGGAACGGGGCAGGGGGACTGCCGCCCCGGGTACGTCTGCTACAGCGACGGCACGGGTTCGGGAGCGTGCCAGCCCAACTGCCGCACCTCTGGCCTGACGTGTGGGCTGGGACGGACGTGCATGGCCAGCGGCTTCTGTCACTGACGAAGGCTCGAGAGCCCGTGTCCAGAGCGACCGAGGGGTAGGGCGGTGGACACTTGGCCACAGTTCTCAATTCCCACCGGGCAGTGACAGCGGCATCGTGCAAGCACCTTGTCCTTGATGCAGCGACTGAAGAGTGAGACGCGCCCGCACCACGAGCGCACCGAGGCCCAGGTGCGTTTGATGGATGCGGACCTGACGCCCACGGCGTACCGACGTCACCTGGAAGCGCTTCACGGCTTCTACGTTCCGCTGGAGGCCCGGCTCGCCAGGCTGGGCCTTGAAGCGGTTCCTGGCTTGTCCGTCCACGCGCGTTGGAAGGTGCCTCTCCTGAAGGAGGACCTGCGCGCGCTTGGCCATGACGACGCCTCGCTCGGACGGTTGCCACACTGCGCGGAGCTGCCCTCACTGGCGGGCGTGCCCGAGGCCCTGGGCTGCCTCTACGTGCTGGAAGGCTCCACACTGGGCGGCCAGCTCATCCTCCGGCACCTGCGCCGCCACTTCGACGGCGTGTCCCTGGGCGACTTCTCCTTCTTCCGCGCGTACGGAGATGAGGTCGGGCCCCGGTGGCGTGCCTTCGGTGACGCCGTCAACCACGCCTCCATCGCCGCGACGGAAGCCACCTTTGATGCCCGCGTGGTGACGGGCGCGCAGGTCACCTTCGACGCCTTCGCTGACTGGCTGCGCCAGGAACAGGCACCTGCCCCCGTCTCCGCCTGACATCGACCTGAGTCGGTGCGTTCGGGAGCCCGCCCCTCCACCTGACTGCTTCGTCGTCGCCCTGCTTCAGCGCGTCACAGGACGGCGGGCGCGCTGCCACGCAGCATGAAGTACACGACGACGCCCGTCGCCGACACGTAGACCCAGATGGGCGCCAGCCACCGCGTCACCTTGCGGTGCCGCACGAAGTCCTTGCGCCACGTGAAGTAGAAGGCCACCAGCGCCATGGGAACCACGGGCATGGACAGCAGCACGTGGCTGGCCAGGATGCACAGGTACAGCCCGCGCCAGTCCCCCACGTAACGCGTATCGCCATGCACGAAGTGGTAGGACAGGTAGCAGACCAGGAAGAGCGCGGACGCGGTGAAGGCGGAGACCATCAGGTACTGGTGGACCTGCCGCGCGCCTCGTTTGATCGCCACCCACCCGCCGATGAGCAGCGCCGCGGCCGTGGCGTTGAGCCCCGCGTTCACCGCTGGGAGGAAGCGCAGGTTCACCCCCTCCACCGGGCCGCCGCCGCGCACCAGCAGAATCCACCCGATGAACGCCAATGCCAGCGCGGACACCACGGCGGTGAAGATGAAGAAGGCCCGGTCACTCACCCGGGGCGGCAGCGCGGCAGGGGCGGCGTTCGACATGGGCCCTATGTCTCGCGCGGCGGGCTTCGTTGCAACCCTTGCTAACTGGCTGACACTACTAGGGAATGCATGTGGGATGAAATATTCCACTGGGTACTACTGGATACTGAAACTGTAATTCCTGCATACTGAGAACGGTCCCCCCGACCCCCTCTTCCGGAGGTCCCCCGTGCTCCGTGTGCGCTACCTTGCCTGCCTGGCTGGTGCCGCCTTGCTTCTGGCCCTGCCAGCCTCCGCTCAAGAGGAGGCTGTCTGTTCACCAGTTGTCGCGAAGGTGCCCCTGGAACGGCATCTCCGGCAGTTGTCGCTGGACTTGCTCGGCCGTCCCCCCACCTACGAGGAGTACCAGGCCGCCCAGGCCAAGGGCTCCATCGGAGTGGAAGACATCCGCGCGATGATGACGAAGGACGAGTTCAACGCGCGCATCCGCAACTACCACCGCGCGTTGCTGCGCTCGAACCTCTCCGGAAGCCTCAACAACAACCAGAACTCGCGGGTGACGGGCAACGGCATTGCCACCGCTTATGGCGTGGCCGGCAATCCCGCCACGACGCTGCGCGGCGCGAATGGCGCGACCTGTAACTCAGACATCGCGCAGGACCAGTGCCTCACGGCGGAGCAGCCAGACGCGCACGCGGCGCCGCTCACCGAGCGTCCCCGGACGAAGTGCCACGACGACGAGGGCGTGCCCCTGGCCGTCAGCTACGACTACGATACGAACTACTACGCGTGTACGCCGCTCGCGCCGACCACGCCGGATGGCACGGCGAAGTGCTCGGACCTGCTGAGCACCAGCCACCCGAAGCACGAGTACCTCTACTTCTGCGACCAGCGCGGCTCGGGCAGCAGCGCGGGGGCCTTCATCTGCGAGCCGGACCCGACGAAGACCACGACCCGGGCGCTGACGGTAAAGGAGATGGATGGCGCCAAAATCAAGGCGTTCAAGCACCCGAACCCGGACTCCAAGCCATCGCTCACCGAGCTGAAGCGCTGCACGCTGGACCTGGAGCTGCGCAACGGACTCAAGGGCAACTACGGGGTTCAGCGCGGCTGCATCCTGCGCGAGGGCTTCGTGAACAAGGCCGCGCCCTACTGGGCCACCGACAAGACGCCGGAGAGCGTCAAGGTGTGCGCCATCGACGCGCAGGAGCGCACCCACAACCCCTGGAACATGGCGTCCTGTGAGACGTCCCGCTTCTCCACTGACCGAAGCTGCGGCTGCGGCGTGGGCATGCGCCGCTGCGAGACGCCCGCCATCACCGCGCAGGACATCCGGGACGTGCACAGCTTGCGCGTGGCCGCCTTCAACGAGGAGCCGCTGCGCATCGCCGAGTCGGTGGTGCAGCGCGACGAGCCCTACTTCAACATCCTCACCACGCGCCGCTCGTTCATGAATGGCACCTTGTCCGAGTACTTCCGCAACCAGCAGGGTGTGGGCGTCTTCAACGTGACGACGCCCACCGCGCAGGGCGCCGTGCCGGTGGTGGCCTACAACGACACGGAGGCTTGGGCGGAGTACACGCGTGACGAGGGGCACGCGGGCGTGCTCACCACGCCGTCCTTCCTCTACCGCTTCCCCACGCACCGCGCGCGGGTGAGCCACTTCTACGAAGCCTTCCTCTGCAAGACGTTCGCGCCGCCGCCGGGGGCCTCGTCGCCCGCGCCGGAGGACGCGTGCAACCGCGAGAACAACCTGGCGGTGCGCTGCGGCTGCAACTACTGCCACGCCACCATGGAGCCCGCCGGCGCGCACTGGGGGCGCTATGCGGAGCGCTCCGCGCAGTTCCTCGCGCCCGACCAGTTCCCTCGCTACGACCCGAAGTGCCGCGACTGCGCCCTCAACAACGACACCAACTGCGGTGGCGAGTGCAGCCAGTACATCATGCAGGCCTACGACGGTGATGGTGCCAGCAGCCTGGGCATGCTCAAGACGTACCTGTACCGCACGGCGGACGAAGAGCAGAACATCGAGGCTGGTCCCACGCTGCTGGTGCAGAAGATGCTCCAGTCGGGTGACCTGGAGCGCTGCACGGTGCGGCGCATCTGGACCGAGTTCCTCGGCCGCCCGATGACGGCGGAGGAGCAGCGCATGTACCTGGTGCCCTTCGCACAGGACTTCGCGCGCAACGGCCACCGCCTCAAGGCGCTCATCGAGCGCGTGGTGACGTCCGACGCCTACCGGAGGATTGACTGATGCGCCGCCTCGTCTTGACCGCCGCGCTGCTCGCGCTGGCCTCCGGTTGCACGAAGGATGACACGCAGTCCGCGGACGGCGTCATCGAGCCCATCGCCAACCCGCATCAGCCCGGGGACTTCACGCCCCTGCCGGACCCCGAGGAGCAGGACGGCAGCGTGGGCCGCGCCCCGCGCCGGCTCACCGTGGCCCAGCTGGACGCCGCCATCGTCGGGGCGGTGGGGCAGCGCTGGAGCGAGCTGGACTCGCGCGCCACGTCCATGGGGCGCGCGGACTACGCCCTGGTGGTGAGCGAGAACATCGAGCCCAACCTGGTGTTCGCCAAGTTCCTGGAGGACGGCGCGCGCAAGGTGTGCATCAGCCAGGCGTCCGCGGAGATGCGCATGACGGACGCGTCGGCCCGCACCATGGGCCGCCTGCTGCCGGAGAAGTGGGATGACCTGACGAAGCTGACCGACGCGGAGGTGCGCGCGCAGCTCGTCTACATGTCCACCCGCTTCTGGGGTTCGCCGCTGTCGGGCGAAGAGCTCACGAAGTGGGCGTCCTTCTTCACCCAGGCCGCGAGCCGGGTGCAGACCCTCTCCTCTTCCAAGCGCCATGAGACGTTGGCCGTGGTGTGTATCGCCATGCTGACGGACCCGCGCTTCATCACCTACTGAAGCTCGGAGTGACCGCGATGAAGAAGAACCGCCACGACGAGAATTGCTCCCAGGGCTGTGCCCACGGGCGCCGTACCTTCCTCAAGGCCACCGCTGGCTTCATGGGCTCCACCCTGCTGGGGGGGCTGCCCTTCCGCGCCTTCGCCCAGGCGGCGGAGATGGCGCCGGCGGACCGCTGCTTCGTGTTCGTCTACTTCAACGGTGGATGGGACCAACTGCTGGCCTTCGACCCGAGGGACCCGACCGAGTTCACCGCGGACCGTGCCTCGGAGACGAAAATCCTCCCGGGCTACGACCAGATCAACGACGCCCGCTTCGAGTCCCGGCCGCTCATCCCCGCCGAGCTTCCGGGCGTGGGCCGGTCGAACATCGACTTCGGGCCCGCGGTGGGCACCGAACTGGCCAGGCACTACGACTTGATGACCGTGGTGCGCGGCATCAACATGAACACGCTGGGCCACGAGGTGGGCTACCGCTACTTCCTCACCGGGAAGATGCCCATCGGCAGCGCGGCGCGTGGCTCCTCCACGGCGACGGAAATCGTGGGGCAGATGAAGCCGCGCGTGCCCATTGCCTCCATCTCCTACAACGTGGAGTCATACAACGACCGGTACGGCGGCTATGCCAACGCGCTGCGCGTCAGCCGCCGGGACGACCTGATTCTGACGCTGAAGGGCAGCGCGGACGCGCTGGACAGCGAACTCGAGAAGCAACTGCTCGACTTCCGCGGCCAGCCCGTCAACTGCGAGCAGGCGGCCTATGGCGCGCGTGGGGTGGGCACCACCTACTCCAACAGCCAGGAGCAGATGCGGCTCATCCAGTCCCAGGGACTGGACAAGTCGTTCGACTTCCTCGTTGGGCCCAACCAGCCACACAGCGCGGAGATGGCGGCCATCCGCACGAAGTACAACCTGACCAGCGCCACCGACGTGAATGGCGAGCGCGGCCGCGCCGCCACGGTGGCGACCGCGCTGAAGAAGGGCATCGCCCAGTGCGTCACCATCAACCTCACGGGCGGCCTGGACACCCACTTCGGCAGCCAGCTCACGCAGGCCAACAACCAGCGGCGCGGCTTCGACGCCCTGGCCATGCTGGTGAAGGACCTGCGTGAGAGCGACCATCCCGCGGGTGGCAAGTTCATGGACCACACCACCATCATGGTGTTCTCCGAATTCTCCCGCACGCCGCTCATCAACAGCTCCGGTGGCCGTGACCACCACCTGAGCAACTCCGCGCTGCTGATGGGGGCCGGCATCAAGCACAACTTCGTGTTCGGCCGCAGCGGTGACATCGGCATGGCGCCGGGCACCTTCGACCTGCGAAACGGCGCGTCGGACCCGAACGGCGAGAACATCCTCCCCGAGCACGTCATCGCCACGGTGCTGGCGTCCGCGGGGCTGGACTACAGCATCACCCGCGTCGAACCGCTGCGTCCCATTCTCGCCTGAGCCGTCCATTTCGCATGCGCATCCATCCGAGGGCTTCCGCCTCCGCCGTCCTCTCCCTGTTCTCGCTCGTGGTCCTGGGGGCATGCGGGGAGGACCGTTCGCTTCCGCTCGACAAGCCCGAGCCGACGCCCTTCCAGCCGGTCCAGGTCCCAGCCGTCACGGCCCTGGCACCCGTTTCCGGCTTCGCGGACCAGGCGGGCGGGGGTGTCTTCGCCACCGCCTCGCGCGAGCTCGTCCGGCTGCGGCTGGACGGCGCGTACGGGGCGCTGGAGCCACACCCGGACAATGAGGCGGCGGCGGGCGGCGTCCTCGGCGTCTTCCGGCTGGGGCCTCACAGCGCCCTGGTGGAGACGCAGACCGGGCTCTTCATGGCGGAGTCGGGGTGGCTCATCGCACCGCCCTGGCGGGACGCGCTGGGGCAGGGCGTCCTCGCCACTGCGCAGTCCGCGGACGGCGCGGTGTGGCTGGCGCACACGCGCGGCCTGTTCCGCCTGCAGGAGGGCACGCTGGCGGAGCTGAAGGTGGACGGCGCGTCGGTGAAGGCCATCACCGCGCTGGCGGCGGCGCCCTCGCCGGAGAACCTGCCAGGCGTGTGGTTCCTGCACGAAGGCGGGCTGAGCGTCGCGGTGGCCCTCAGCACCGCCCACTACCGGGTGCACACCACGAGCGCGCCCCTGGCGGAAGGTGAGTCGCTGCAGGCCCTGGCGGGCATCGGGCCCGCGGTGGGGACCGCCGGTGAGCTGTGGGCGCTCACCAACCAGTCCCTGCTGCGCCGGGGCAAGGACGGCTGGCGCCGCGTGGAGCTGCCGGAGACGCCGCAGCGGTTGATGGGTTCGGGCCGCTTCCTGTGGGTGAAGACGGGCGGCTCGCTGCTCCAGTACGACGCGGACGCGAACGTCTGGCGCGCGGCCAGGGACGCCAGCGCCGGGGACTTCCATTTCCTCGCCGCGGACGAGAGCGGCAGCGTCTGGGTGCAGCAGGGCGGGGTGTCCGTCGCGCTGAGCCACGTGCTGGTGCCGCGCCTCCGGGGACTCTACCAGGGCATGCAGTTGGTGAATGACGGCCTGGTAGTGCGCGCGGTGATGCCGCCGGGCGGGGCGCCCGAGAGCGTCGTCTACAAGCTGGGCAACTCGGAGATTCCCACGGAGGGGCCGGACTACAGCCTGGGCGGCCTGGAGGCCGACGGGACGCACCGCGCCTACTCCTTCGCGTCGCTGGAGGCCGGCCGCTACGTCCTGTCCGTGGTGGCGCGCTACGCGGATGGTTCGGAGGCGCAGCGCTCGGTGCCGTTCGACTATGCGCCCGTGGCGTCGGGGCCGCTGAGCTGGGACAAGGACATCCGCCCCATCCACGAGGCGCGGTGCCGCAACTGCCACAACAGCTCCAGCGCGGCGCGCTCGCTCGACAGCTATGAGCTGTGGCGGGCCAACGCGCCCATCATCACCGAAGCCGTGAGAGACCAGCGGATGCCCGCCGACGGTCCCATGGACCCCGAGCTCATCTCCCGCATCCAGCGCTGGGCCTCCTCTGGCGCCAGGCCCTGAAGCAACGCGCAGTCTCCCTCGAGGTACCTGACATGTCCCGACTGACCCGCGCGGCCCCCCTCCTCGCGCTCCTTGCCGCGGCCTGCTCGGATGAGCCTGCGCCCGCGCGCGTGGCGCAGCCTCACCAGACGGACCAGTGCACGGGTCTGGCCGCGCTGACGCTCTCCGCGCACCCCGCGCGCGTGCGTGTGTCGAGCCCCGTGGCCCTGGTGGCCACCGGCGGCAGCGGTCATTACACCTACCTGCTGGAGCCGGGAGGCTCCTCGGGTGAGCTGGTGGGCAGCCGCTTCCTGGCGGGGCGCACGCCGGGCACGGACACGCTGCTGGTGGAAGACGCGCGCTGCCCGGGCGTGAGCGCCACCACGCAGGTCAGCGTGGCGGCGACGTTCAACGTCGCGCCCGTGCGCGCGGAGCTGCGGCCGGGCACCTCCTTCCAGGTGGAGACGGACGGCGTGCTGGGCTCGGCCATGTACCTGCTGTCGGCCGACGGCTCCGGCGCCACGCTGTCGCCTGGTGGCCTCTACACGGCCGGCACGCGTGAGGGCCTGGACGTCATCACCGTGCGCGACACCCAGTCGGGAGACGAGGCGGTGCTCCAGTACGAGGTCCGCACAAATGCCCGGCTGACCGGAGCGCCGGCCTTCCTCGCCGTGCCCTCGGGTTCGTCCGTGCCGCTGGCCACGCGCGGTGGCAGTGACCGGGTGAACTGGACGAAGGAGTCCGGCCCCGGGACGCTGGCGGGCGGCCGGCTGACCATCGAGCCCGGCGCTACCGGTGTGGCGGTGCTCAACGCGGTGGACCCCTTCACCGGGGACACGGCGAGGGTGTCGGTGCGCGTGCTGGACGAGCTGACGCGGCCGGGACTGCCGCATGGCCGTCTGTCCGACGCGGCCACCCTGGTGACGGCGGACTTCGACGGTGACGGCCACCTGGACCTGGCAGTGGGGCAGCGCGAGAGCGACCTGAACGAGCCGTCGGGCGGCGCCGTGTTCATCTTCAAGGGGGGCAGCGGCGGCCTGCCGACGGAGCCCACGTGGGTGCTCACCGGCACCACGGAGACGGCGCAGTTCGGTGACGCGCTGGCCGCGGGCGACCTGGATGGGGACGGGCGCGCGGAGCTGCTGGTGTCCTCGCCGGGCGCGGACGTGGCCGTCACCAACGCCGGCGCGGTGTACCTCTACACCTTCCGAAGCGGGGCGCCGGCGCCGCTGCGCCAGCAGCTCACCGGCCTGCTCCGCAACGCGGCGTTCGGCTCGGGCATGGCCATCGCGGACTTCGAGGGCGATGGCGACCTGGACGTGGTGGTGGGCTCGCCGCTGGGCGACCTGGCCCCCACCAACGCCATCCGCAACCGCGGCACGGTGGACATCTACGCGTCGACGCGGAGCTCGCCGGTGCCGGACCTTCCCACGGTGCGGCTGGGCGGCTGGGATTTGACGCAGGATGGCGCCCTGGTGTCGCGCAGCAGCACCGAGCTGGGCCGCGCGCTGGTGACGGGCGACCTCAACGGGGACGGCCTGGTGGACCTGGCGGCGCTGAGCCGGGTGTCCCGGTACAACACGTCCGGAGCGGTGTCGGGCGCGCAGATGGCCATCTCCGTCTTCCTGGCCCGTGCGCAAGGCGCGCGCTTCCGGGCCTCGCCGGACGTGTACGTGCTGCCGGCCAACACGGCGGACAGCAACGAGGGCACGTGGCGGCTGGGCGTCATCCCCGCCGAGGGCACGCGGCCTCCGCTGCTGCTGGCGGTGGCGGACCGGGCGGACTCGCCGGACCTGCGCTCGAGCGGAGGACTGCAGTCCGGCAGTGATTCGGGCGGTGCGCTGCTGTTCGACTTGACGGGCTACTCCGCCACCGGCGAGCCCGCCAACCGGCCGCCCCAGGTGACGCGCGAGGCGGCCTTCGCCCGCATCTACGGCGAGGCCAGCGGCATCAACGCGGGCCGGAGCTGGGCGGTGATGGACGTCGACGGTGAGCCGGGCCTGGAGCTGCTCCTGGGCGCGCCGTACGCGTCCGCGCCTTCGGGGGTGGGGAGCGGCACGCTGCGCTGGAGCGGCAAGATTCTCGTCTATCCCCTGGCCACGCTCTCGCAGGGCAGCATCCTCAACCGGCCGCTGATGGTCATCAACGGGACGGCGGTGTCGGACACGCTGGGCTCGGGGCTGGCGACCTGGGGCCCCGCGGGGAACCCGTCGCTGGTGGCCTTCGCGGGCCGGTCCTCTTCGGCTCAGGGGGCCTTCACTGGCAGCGTGGAGCTGTACCACCGTCAAGGCGCGTCGGTGACGGAGTGGACGCGCACCAGCGTCCGGGTGCCGGCGAAGCCGAGCGTGGAGCGCTTCGGCGAGGCGGTGGCGATTGCTCAGGGCCCGCAGGGCCGTCCGCTGGTGCTCACGGGCGCGCCGGGCTGGTCCGGCCCCGGTACCAGCAATGACGGCAACGCCCTGACCATTGGCCGTGCCTACGTGCACGACGTGTCGGCGCCCGCGCAGGCCACCGTGGTGGAGGAGGGCCTGCCCTCGCCGCACCATGCGGGCCGCAACGTGGGCGTGGACGTGGCCTTCTCCGACTTCAACGGCGACGGGCGTCCAGACCTGGTGGTGGGCGCGTCCAACTTCTACGTGCCGGGCACGGGCACCACGAGCTCCAACAACGAGCTCAACAACACGTACACGTCGGTGCCCGCCGCGTGTGTCACCAGTGGCTCCCAGTCGGTGGGCGGCGCCCTGGTGTCGCTGGGACAGCCGGATGGCAGCTTCAAGCCGGCGTACCGGCTGTTCGCGCCGAACGTCATCGCGGACTGCACGTTGGAGCCAGAGGCCCTCTGCCGGCGCACCGGCATCGGGCGCGGCGTGGTGGGCGGGTTTGATTTGAACGGCGATGGCCGCCAGGACGTGGGCCTGCTGCGCAACGACGGCATGGAGGTGTTCCTGGGCCGCGCGCCCGAGGACGCATCGCTGGCGAAGCTGAGCATGATGTGTGAGCCCGTCTACACGATGCCGTCCATGGACATTCAAACGTTCGCGCCGGTGTCGCTGGGCGACCTCAACGGTGACGGCTGTGACGAGCTGGCCTGGCGCTACGCGGAGGGCTCGCGGTCGGGCGTGGCCATCCTGCTGGGCTTCGACGCGAGCGGTTCGCGCTGCGGCGGGCGCCGGACGGCCACCGTGTGGCGCATCGCCGGTGACAGCGAGGTGCAGCTCACCAACATGGGCTTGGGCTTGAGCATGACGCGCGCGGGCCGGTTCCTGGGCGACACGCGCGACTTCGTGGCCATCAGCGCCACCAGCGTGCCCTTCAACGGCGTGACGCAGCCGGTGGTGCTGCTCTTCGACAAGGCGGTGCTGGTGAACCGGATGCAGGCGCTCCAGTCCGCGGGCGCGCCGCTGGTGGTGGGCGCGCTGGGTGACGGTCTCAACCCCGTTGTCCTGGTCCACCGCCACCGCGCGGTGAACTTCGGCGCGCGGCTGGTGGGCGGCACGGACCTCACGGGCGACAACATCCCCGACCTGCTGGTGAGCGCGCCGGGCGCCTCCGAGGCGTCCGACGGCGGTGGCGCGGTGTTTCTCTATGCTGGCGGGGTTGGCCAGCAGGGCGCGCTTTCACCGTTCCTCATGGTGGTGGGAGATGGCTCGGAGCGCTCGGCGCTGGGGCAGGCGATGTCGATGATGCCGGGCAGCGGCAGCTCGCCGCCCATGCTCGTCATCGGCGCGCCGCGCAGCTACCGGACGGGGACGCAGAACGGCACGGCCTTCGTGTTGCCGCTCGGCTTCTGACGGTACGCACCGGGAGGCTGTTGGGTCCACGCTGGGGCCGGGGCTATCCTGGCGCCTGTCTCAGCGTGGGAGGCCCATGAGCCTGAACCGGGAGTGGCGTCACGGCGAGCAGCATGCGTGGTTCGAAGCGCCGGACATCCTCTGGGCGCGCTTCCGGGGCGCCATCACCCTGGAGACATCGGTCTGGTCATGTGGCGTGTACCGGGAGATGGCGGACGCGCAGCGCTTCTACCTGGCCGCGGACATCACGGACTCGCACCTCAGTGCGGAGTCGCGCCGCTACCTGGTGGACCACGCGCAGGCGGGCTGGTTCCTGGGCGTCGTCTACATCGGCGCGGCGATGGAGCAGAAGGCCACCACCAAGAGCCTCATGGTGGGCGCGATGCTGAGCGGCGGGATGCGGCTCGACACGGCCTACGTGGATTCGGCCGAAGAGGCGCGGGCATGGATTGCGCAACACCGCGAGGCGGCGGCGCGGACAGGCTGAGCGCGGTGGGCGGTCCGGTGGGGTGACGGGCGTGCTGCACTCGGCAGGGCGCATGCACATCGTCTGTGGCCAGGAGGGTGCATGGGGGCCGAAGCCCTGGGTTGGTTCAGTTCATTCGTCCTGCTGTTGACCATCACTGTCCAGGTCCACAAGCAGTGGAAGTCAGGCTCGAGCGAGGGTGTGTCCAAGTGGCTCTTCGTGGGGCAGATGACGGCCTCCGTGGGGTTCACGCTCTACAGTTGGAAGGTCGGCAACTGGGTCTTCGTGGTGACAAACGCGCTGATGCTGTTGAGCGCGGTGCTGGGGGCCGTGATTGTCCTCAAGCACCGCCGGGCCGCGCGGAGGAAGCACGCCACCCAGCCGCGCGCGCCCTCTGACGCCGTGCATGCCTGAAGACCTGGGCCCTGGCTGTCCGCCTGCCCCAGGGGCGGGCAGTCAGCGCGTCCAGGAGGTGGGTTGGTTTGCGGGAACAGCCTTCTCACATTGCCCGAGCCCCTTAGCGCAGGAGTTCGACATGGCCGACAAATCGGAAGTGGCCCGGCTGCGCAGCCTGGCCCAGCTCGACGCGGATGCCGTGGGTGCCTACGACGCGGCCCTGGCCCGGATTCCGGAACCGTTGGTCCGCGAGCGGCTCAACGGATTCCGAATCGACCACGTCCGGCACGTACAGGACCTGAACGCTCTCATCCACGAGGCGGGCGGGACGCCGCTGGAGCTGCGCCTGGACCTCAAGGGAACGGCGATGGTGGGCCTGACGGCGATGTCCAGCATGATGGGCACCGAGGCCGCGCTGGTGGCCATGCTTGGCAACGAGGAGTTCTCCAACCGCGCCTATGACGTCGCCCTGCGCTTCGACTGGCGCCCCGAGGTCCGTGCGCTGATCGAAAAGCACCGGGAGGACGAGCGGCGCCACGTGATGTGGATTCGCGACGCCGTCCGGACACGCCCCTGGGAGCGGGCACGCGCCATCGCCGAGGAAGGCTCCGAAGCCCCCGCCTGAGCCGCCCTGCTGGGCCGATATGCCGGGGCCCGGTCCTCGTTTACGCTCCCGCTGGGGCTCTACGAGGAGACGGGACGAATGCGCTCGGTGGTCTTCGCGGCGGTTGTGTTGGCGGGCCTGATGACGGGCTGTGCCCATCAGGCTGGCACCTATAGCGACCTCTTCATCCCGGATGGGGAGGCCATCTACGAGCGGCCGGTGGAGGAGATGTGGCCGGAGGTGCGCAAGTACTTCACGGAGGCCAACCTGCCCTTCCGCGAAGACCGGGGCAGCATGGTGCTGGAGACGGAGTGGCGCCAGGAGTTCGGTGGCTCGAAGGTGTCCGGCTTCTTCCACCGCTACATGGTGATGGGCAAGCGCGAGTCCCCCACCCAGAGCAAGCTGTGGATCATCCGCATCACCAAGAGCCGCAACAAGGCGCTGGCCCCGGCGGGCCGTGAGCTGGACTGGGGTGTGGCGCGCATCATCGGTGACCAGGGGGGCGGTGCCTCCTCGGCCCCGGGCCTCTCCGTGGAGGATTGGGAGGATCGGCTGGATGCGCCGGTGGGGGAGAACTCCTTCTACGCGGAGTCGGGGCAGGGCTCGCGGGACCTGGTCATGGAGTGGCGGGTGTTCCGCTCCATCTCTCCCAAGCTGATGAAGGAGGAGAACGCGCCCAAGCCGGTGAAGGTGGCGATGGCGCCTGACGCGGAGGGAAGCGCGGCGGCCATGGACTTCGAATGCGGCCTGCCGATTCTGGGCCTGGGCAAGCAGGTGAAGCCGGGTGGGGTGCTGTTGCTGGGGGAGATGCACGGCACGCAGGAAGTGCCGCGCTTCATCGCGCAGGCGTCCTGCCAGACGGCGGTGGCCGGCACGCCGGTGACGGTGGGGCTGGAGCTGCCGCTGGAGAGCCAGACGCGGGTGGACACCTTCCTGGACAGCGCGGGGACGGAGGATGACTGGCTGAAGCTGATGGAGGCGCCGTTCTGGCGCAGCCCGTATCCGGATGGCCGCAGCAGCGAGGCGGTGGCGAACATGCTGGACCAACTGCGTCAGCTGCGCTCGCGCGGACTGGACGTGGACATCTTCGTCTTCGACCACCCGAAGGCCCAGGGGCAGGCGCGCGAGGACGCGATGGCGGCCACGGTCCGGCACCAGGTGGAGTCGAGCCCGGGGCGCTTCCACATCGTCCTGTCCGGCAACATCCACTCGCGCACGAAGAAGGGGCTGCCGTGGGACAAGTCCTTCCGGCCGATGGGGCTGGTGCTGAAGGACGAGCTCGACAGCGTGGTGGCGCTGGACATGGCGTACAACAGCGGGTCGGCGTGGATTTGCGCGGTGGACCGCAAGGGCGTGAAGGACCAGCTGGCCTGCGGCATCCGCGAGGCGAAGGGCCGGGACAACGGCGACCGCTTCTTCCTACACACGTGGGGCGGAACGAACGATGACGGCTACCACGGTGTCTTCTACGTGGGGCCGGTGAGCGCGTCGGCGCCGGCGGTGCACAAGGGCCTGGGACGGCCTGGAGCGGGGGATAACTCGCTGTCTCCGTTGGAGGAGGCCGCGCCCCAGGTGGCGTCCGTTCGCTGAGTAGACATGGGGGAGGGAAGGGCCTTCCGGGGGCTGGCGTGCCGTGGCATGACCCGTCCCTGGAGGTCTTACCCATGAGTGACACGCTGCCCGCGCTGCGGGCCACCCTGACGGAGTTGGTGGCGATGGACACCACGTCCTTCCGCCCCAACGTTCCGCTCATCGACTACGCGCAGGCGCGCCTGGAGGCCGCGGGCTTCAGCGCGGAGCGCCAGAAGTTCCTGGATGACGCGGGCGTGGAGAAGGTGAACCTCGTCGCGGTGAAGGGCGGTTCCGGCTCCGGCCGCGCCGCGCTGGCCCTGGTGGGGCACTCCGACTGCGTGCCCTACGACGCGGCCTGGACGGACGCGCTGCGGCTGACGGAGAAGGACGGGCGGCTCTACGCGCGCGGCGCGTGTGACACCAAGGGCTTCATCGCCTGCGCGCTGCACGCGGCGTTGAACGCCGAGCAGTTGAAGGCCCCGCTGATGGTGGTCCTCACCGCGGACGAGGAAGTCGGTCTGACGGGCGCGAAGAAGCTGGTGGAGGCGGGACTGGGCCGCGCGCGGCACGCGATTGTCGGCGAGCCCACGCGCCTCATTCCGGTGCGCGCCAACAAGGGCTACTGCCTGGCGGAGGTGGAGGTGCGGGGGAAGGAAGGGCACAGCGCGTACCCTGACTCGGGCGCGTCGGCCATCTTCCGCGCGGGTCGCTTCCTCCAGCGCCTGGAGCACCTGGCGCTGACGGTGCTGCGCGAGGACCTCGACGAGGGCTTCCAGCCGCCCTTCACCACCGTGAACGTGGGCGTCATCCAGGGCGGCAAGGCGAAGAACGTCATCCCCGGTGCCTGCCGCTTCGTCGTGGAGTGGCGGCCCATTCCCGGGCAGCCGCCGGAGCGCGTGTCTCAGTTGCTGGAGACCATCCGCCAGGAGCTGGTGCGGGACGAGCCCGCCTTCGAGGCGCAGATTCGGGTGGTGCGCACGGACCGGGGTGTGAATACGCGGGCGGACGCGGAGGTGGTGCGCTTCCTCGCGGAGGCCAGCGGCAACGCGCCGGAGACGGTGTCCTTCGGGACGGAGGCGCCGCAGATGACGGAGCTGGGCGCGGAGGCGGTGGTGTTCGGCCCCGGCGACATCCGCGTGGCGCACCAGACGGGCGAATACGTGCCCGTGGAAGACCTGGTGCGCTGCGAGGCCGTCCTGGCTCGCGCCGTGGCCCACTTCTGCGGCGGGCGCTGAGTCTGAGTGACTGCGCTTGGGCGGAAGCACCCGCCTCAGCGCACGGCCTCGGCGGCGGAACGGCCGCCGAGGTCGGCGCCTACGCCTGCGGCAGTGCGCAGTGGCTCAAATCCCTCAGCACCTTCTTGGCCTCGGAGATGAGGTCCTGGCCACTGGCGCCCTGGGGCGCGCGGGCGATGAGCTTCATGTCCGGGGTGAGGCGGTAGACGCCCTTGGAGCGCTGCACCAGCCCCGCCACCTTGGGGCCATCCAGCAGCGCGTCCGCGCCCAGCGTCACCACCAGCCGGGTGGTGCCCACCTCCAGCCCGCGCAGGCGCAGGTCGCGCATGTCGATTTTCAGCAGCGTCAGCTCGGACAGGTGGTCCACCTCGTCCGGGGCTTCGCCGTACCGGTCCACCAGCTCGGCGCGCAGGTCCGTGACTTCGTCCGGGTGGCTGGCCTGGCTGAAGCGCTTGTAGAAGACGAGCCGCTGGTGGACGTCGCTGACGTAGTCGTCCGGGATGAGCGCCGGCATGGGCAGCGTGACGTCCGGCTCGATTTGCACCTTGGGCGGCTGGCCCTGCATCTCCGCGACGGCTTCCTCCAGGAGCTGCGCGTACATGTCGAAGCCAATCTCTGCGATGGCGCCCGACTGCTTGTCGCCCAGCAGGTTGCCCGCGCCGCGAATCTCCAGGTCATGACTGGCGATGGAGAAGCCCGCGCCCAGCTCGGTGAAGTTCTGGAGCACCTCCAGGCGCCGCTGCGCGTCCTTCGTCACCGCGCGCCGCGACGGCACCAGCAGGTACGCATACGCGCGCTCCTTGGACCGGCCCACGCGGCCACGGAGCTGGTAGAGCTGCGCCAGGCCGAACTGGTCCGCCCGGTTCACAATCATCGTGTTGGCGCTGGAGATGTCGATGCCACTCTCGATGATGCTGGTGCACAGCAGCACCTGGTACTTCTTCTCCGTGAAGGCGAGCATCACCTTCTCCAACTGCCCTTCGCCCATCTGCCCGTGCGCCACGCCGATGCTGACCTGGGGAACCAGCGCGCGCAGCTGCGTCTCGATGGAGGGCAGCGACTCCACGCGGTTGTGGACGAAGAACACCTGCCCGCCGCGCGCCACCTCGCGCTCAATCGCCTCCTTCACCACCGTGTCCTCGTACTTCATCACGAAGGTGCGGATGGCCCGGCGGTCCTGCGGCGGCGTGGCGATGATGCTCATGTCGCGCACGCCCGACATGCTCATGTGCAGCGTGCGGGGAATGGGCGTGGCCGTCAGCGTGAGCACGTCAATCTGGGAGCGCCACTTCTTCAGCGACTCCTTCTGCTTCACGCCGAAGCGCTGCTCCTCGTCGACAATCATCAGGCCCAGTTCCTTGAAGGCCACCTCGCCGCCCAGCAGCTTGTGCGTGCCGATGAGGATGTCGACCTTGCCCTCCTTGGCGCGCTTGAGGATTTCCCGCACCTCCGGCGCCTTCTTCATCCCGGAGATGACCTCCACCGTGACGGGGTAGTCCGCGAAGCGCTTCTTGAAGGACAGGAAGTGCTGCTGCGCCAGCACCGTGGTGGGCACCAGCACCGCCACCTGCTTGCGGTCCAGCGCGGCCTTGAAGGCGGCCCGCATGGCCACCTCCGTCTTGCCGTAGCCGACGTCGCCGCAGACGAGCCGGTCCATGGGCTCCGGCTTCTGCATGTCCGCCAGCACGTCCTCAATCGCCTTGGCCTGGTCCGGCGTCTCCTCGAACTCGAAGTCCGCTTCGAACTGGGCGAAGTACCGGTCTGGCGCGCTGAAGGCATGGCCGGGGTGCGCCTTGCGCGCGGCGGCAATCTGGAGGAGCTCCGCCGCCATCTTGAGCAGCTGCTCCTTGACGCGCTTCTTCGTCTTCTCCCAGCTCGTGGTGCCCAGCTTGTCCAGCTGCACCTGCGTGGGGTCGCCGCCGGAGAACTTCTGGATGAGCCGCATGCGGCCCACCGGCAGGTATATTTTGTCCCGGCCCGCGTACTCCAGGACGAGGAAGTCCCCGGGAACGCCGTTGACCTCCATCTTCGTCAGGCCCGAATAACGGCCGATACCGAAGTCGGTATGGACGATGAGGTCGCCTTCCTTCAGGTCCCCGAAGCCGGAGCCGAACGCGTCCAGCTTCTTGCTGCGCTTGGGACGCCGGCGCGCGCGCGCGCCGAAAATCTCCTCGTCCGCCAGCACCGCGAGCCCGCCCGGCCCATCCACGAAGCCGTGGCTCACCTCGCCCGTGAAGAGGTGCGCGCGGATGGAGGGCTCGTACAGCGCCACGGCGTCTTCCAGCGGCTCCGTGTGGACCTTCACCATCACGTTGCGGTCCATCAGCAGCCGCTTCAGCCGGTCCGCCTGGCTCAGCGTGCCGCACGCCACCACGCAGGCCACGCGCAGCTCGCGCCAGCGCTCCAGCCGCTCCACCAGCGGGGACAGCGCGCCCTCTTCACCGTGGTGCGCCAGGATGGCCTCGCGCAGGTCCTGGGTGCCGCCGAAGCTGAAGTGCACCGGCGGGCGCTCCGTCTGCGCCAGCGACAGCCCACCGCCCTCCAGCACGCGGAAGGACTGCAGCCGCTGGTTCACGTCCTCACGGGAGAGGAAGTGCTCCAGCGGCGGACAGATGAGCTCCTGCCGGGCCTCGGCCGCGCCGTGCGAGCGCTCCAGTTCCTCCCACAGCGTGTCCGCCGCGCGGTCCTGGCCCAGCGGGTCGTCCAGGTAGATGACGGGCGCCTCGGGGCTCCAGTCGCGCAGGAAGTCGAACAGCGTGGACAGCCCGCCCTCGAAGAAGCCGGGCAGCAGGCCCTCCATCCCGAAGCCGGGCAGGCCTTCGCGCAGGGCGTCCAACTGCTCCCGCAGCTTGATGGTGGGCAGGTTGATGCGGTCGGCCACCGCGCGGGCGGCGGACTCGGCGCGCGGGCGCGTCTCGTCGGTGAGCAGCACCTCGCGCGCGGGGACCAGGTCCACTTCCTTCAGCGCGTCCACCGTGCGCTGGGACTGCGGGTCGAAGGCGCGGATGGACTCGATGGTGTCGCCGAAGAACTCCAGGCGGACGGGCTTGTCGTAGAGAGGGCTGAAGACGTCCAGCAGGTCGCCGCGCACGCTGAACGTGCCCACGTCCTCCACCAGGGGGCTGTTCTGGTAGCCCATGCGCACCAGCCGGCGCGCCAGCGAGTCCCGGTCGAAGTCCTGCCCCACGGCCACTCGCGCGGCCAGCGCGCGCATCACTGACAGCGGCAGCACCTTGCGGTGCAGCGCGCGCACCGACAACACCAGCGCGGGGAAGCGCGTGCCCTGCCCCAGGTGGAAGAGGGCGCCCAGCCGCTCCGTGACGGCCGCCGCGTCGGGAGACACCTCGTCGTAGGGCAGCACCTCGTCCGCGGGCAGCCGCAGCACGCGCGGCGCCAGCAGGCTGCCCTGGCCGCCCAGGAAGAAGGACAGGTCGGCGGCGAGCGCGTCGGCGGCTTCCTCGTCCACCGCCACGCAGACCAGCGGCGCTTTCAGCGCGCCATGCAGGCGGGCGAGCACATGTCCGCGCGCCGCCCCCTTGAGCCCTTGCGTCCGGACGCGCTGCCCCGCCCGAAGTTCGTCAACCACCTGGGCGAAGGGGTCGCCCGCCGCGCCGCGGTCCTGCGTCTGTATGAAGGGAGTGTCCATGAGTGGACCCTGAGGGCCCCAGGGTAATTAGAAGTCTCACCCTGTCAGGTCAACGACGGAGCACTTCGGCTGTCGAGCGAAACAGGAGAAATCGGAAGCTCTGGTTAGCTCGGGCACTGTTAAGCCACCCCGGGGACCGGTTGGCCCCACCCCCTGCTGCGGGGTTAGGGTGGCTCACAACGGCAGCATCGGGGGCCACGCCGACATGTCATCTGGCCGTGGAATCAACAGGTGCCAGGGCACCGAAGGGGACGAACCTCTTTCCGAGGCGGTGGTCGTCTTGCGGAGCGTGCGCTCCGCGGTCGGCAGCATCGTCGACTTCGAGTGTGTCTCCGCCAACGTGCAGGCGGAGCGTTGGCTCGGCGGAGAGGAGGGCAGCCTGGTGCACAACCGGCTGCTGGAGGAAGCGCCGTGGGCGTGGGACGGCGGCCTCTTCAGTGCGTGTGTCCGCGTGGTGACACGCCGCGCGCCAGAAGTCGCGCGGGTGTCCCGGCAGTCGCCCATGGGCACCGTGTGGCTCCTGGCGCGCGTGTCCCCGTGTGACGACGGCGTGGTGCTCTTCCTGGAGGACCTCACCGAGCGCATGGCCGCGGAAGAAGCCCTGCGGCGCGACCATGACCTGCTGCACGCCGTCATCGAGAGCGCCACCGACGCCATCTACGTGAAGGACGTGTCGGGCCGGTACATCCTCATCAATCCCGCCACCGCGAGCGCCTTCCACCGGGCCCCGCGCGAAATCCTGGGCCGCACGGACGCGGAGCTGCTGGGCGCAGACCGGGCCGCGCCGACGCTGGCGCATGACCGCGAGGTGATGAGCTCCGGGCACACGGCCACGTACGAAGGGGCGGAAGGCGGCCCGGGGACGGACCGCATCTGGCACACGACGAAGGGCGTGCTTCGCCGCGGAGACGGCACCGTGTACGGCCTGTTCGCCATCTGCCGGGACGTCACCGCGCGGCGGCGCCAGGAGCTGGAGCGCGAGGAGGAGGCGCGCTTCCAGGAGCGCTTCATCGGCGTGCTGGGCCACGACCTGGGCAATCCACTGGCCGCGGTGCGGCTGTCCTCCGCGGCCCTCCTGGCCCGGGACACGCTCCCCCCGGAGGTGCGGCGCGTGGTGGCTCGCATCGACGGGAGCGCCGAGCGGATGGCGCGACTGGTGAAACAGCTGCTCGACTTCACGCGCGCCCGCATGGCGGGTGGCATCCCGCTGCGTCCCCACGAGGTGTGCATGGAGGACGTGTGCCGGCGCATCATCTCCGAGCTGGAGCCCGCGCATCCGGAGTGCTGCGTCCGGCTGGAGGTGGACGGCGAGTCACGCGGCATCTGGGACGAGGAGCGCCTGGGACAGGTGCTGTCGAACTTGCTGGGCAACGCGCTTCAACACAGTCCGGAGGGGAGCTCGGTGCGGGTGCGGCTGGCGGCGAAGGACTCGCTCTTCCAGCGCGTGGAGGTCCACAACGGTGGGCCGCCCATCCCCGAGTCGTTGCGCCCGCGGCTCTTCTCGCCGTTCCACGGAGTGCCCCCCGAGCCGGGTCAGCCGAAGCCGAAGCACCAGGGCCTGGGGTTGGGGCTCTACATCGTGTCGCAAATCGTCACGGCGCACGGAGGCTGGCTGGACGTGGCGTCGTCGGCGGACACGGGGACCTGCTTCTCGGTGACGCTGCCTCGCGTCACCAGGCCGTTGGGTGGGCCGCCAGGCAAGACTGCCTGAGGCCCGGCCCGTGACCTGCTAGTGGAGTGTCCGCGAAGTAATCCAACATAGACAGCGGCGGTGCCGCTCGAACCAGTCGTGCATCTTGGCCCGAGTCCAAAACCCGGTAAAGGGATGGGCATAGAGGCGGTTGTACTCGAGCCAGCTTACATCGAGGTGGGCGATGAAGTCGGAGCGGCGCTTCCAATCGCCGTGCTGCAGGTAGCGCGCGCTGAATGCCCACAGCAGCAACTCGGCCTGGTTGAGCCACGAGACATGAGGTGGCATCACGAGGATACGTACGTGGTTCGAGCTGCGCAGCAACTCGCGCGTGTCCTGGGCGATGTGGCTGGAGCCTGCGGGGCTTCATGGCGGGCTCCAGGCAAAGGGCGCCCGTTCGCGCCGTGGTCGAAGCATGGGGCGAGGTGGTGAAGTCGGTGGCGTTCATGGTCAGGCGGCTTTGGCGGGTGGGACATCTTCGGCGAGCGCGTAGCCGCGGAGTAGCCCGTGCGCGTACTCGCGGCGCTGGAGCTTACGCCGCCGGAAGGCATCGAGGTCGATGACCTCGGCGAGCGGCGTCTCCTTTGCGCGCTCCTCCGGCGTGCGCCCGTCGATGCCTTGGTGGGGCCTCTCGGTGTTCGAACATGCCTTTCACTAATGAGCTTCAGGGAGTGAGGTTAAGAGCGAGGCTGTTGAGTTCGTGAGGAGGTGCACTTCCCATGGCTTGGCAGCCTCGCCGGCTCTCCGCCGAGCAGCAGCAGGAGCGGCGCCTTGAGGCAGC
>NZ_VHLC01000029.1:0-87293 GCF_006547355.1 Myxococcus sp. AB036A
GGCGGCATCCTGGGCGAGGGCGGGGGACGCGAGCGAAACGAGCAGTGCCAGGGACCAGTGGCGCATGGAACCTCCGTGGGCGGCGGAGCCTAGCAGAGGACAGCGGGCGGGGCCCGGCGTCCGTGCGAGCGGGCGGTTTCAACACAGTCCTCGCATGTGGAGTCGGACGTTGGTATGGGGGCGCCCCGATGCCCAAGCGTACCGATATCCGCAAGGTTCTGGTGATTGGCTCGGGTCCGATTGTCATCGGGCAAGCCGTCGAGTTCGACTACTCCGGTACACAAGCCATCAAGGCACTCCGGGATGAAGGCGTGGAGGTGGTGCTGCTCAACAGCAACCCCGCCACCGTGATGACGGACCCTGAGTTCGCGCATCGCACCTACATCGAACCGATTACGGTGGAGGCGGCGGAGCGCATCCTCGCCTCGGAGCGGCCGGACTCACTCCTTCCCACCATGGGTGGCCAGACTGCGCTCAACCTCGCCAAGGCGCTGGCGGAGCAGGGCATCCTGGAGAAGTACGGCGTGCGCCTCATCGGCGCGTCCCTGGAAGCCATCAACAAGGCCGAGGACCGCCAGCTCTTCAAGGCGGCCATGCAGAAGATTGGCGTGGCCCTGCCCAAGAGCGGCTACGCGACGACGCTGGACCAGGCGATGAGCCTGGTGGAGGACATCGGCTTCCCGGCCATCATCCGCCCGTCCTTCACGCTGGGTGGCACCGGCGGTGGCATCGCGTACAACCGCGAGGAGTTCGAGACCATCTGCCGCTCGGGCCTGAAGGCCAGCCCCACCACCACCATCCTGGTGGAGGAGAGCGTGCTGGGCTGGAAGGAGTACGAGCTCGAGGTGGTCCGCGACACGGCGGACAACGTCATCATCGTCTGCTCCATTGAAAACCTGGACCCCATGGGCGTGCACACCGGTGACTCCATCACCGTGGCGCCCGCGCAGACGCTGACGGACCGCGAGTACCAGCGGATGCGGCAGGCGTCGCTGGCCATCATCCGGGAGATTGGCGTCGACACGGGTGGCTCCAACATCCAGTTCGGCATCAACCCGAAGGACGGCCGCATGGTCGTCATCGAGATGAACCCGCGCGTGTCGCGCTCCAGCGCGCTGGCGTCGAAGGCGACGGGCTACCCCATCGCGAAGATCGCCGCGAAGCTGGCGCTGGGCTACACGCTGGATGAGCTGCGCAACGACATCACCCGCGACACGCCGGCCTCCTTCGAGCCGACGCTGGACTACGTGGTGGTGAAGGTGCCGCGCTTCAACTTCGAGAAGTTCCCGCACGCGGACCGGACGCTGACCACGAGCATGCGCTCGGTGGGCGAGGTGATGGCCATTGGCCGCACCTTCCCGGAGGCGTACATGAAGGCGCTGCGCTCCATGGAACTGGGCCGCGTGGGCCTGGAGTCCCCGGAGCTGCCGGCGGAGAAGGAGGAGCGGGAGAAGGTGCTGCGCGAGGCGCTGCGCATCCCTCGCCCGGAGCGTCCCTGGTTCGTGGCCCAGGCCTTCCGCGAAGGCATGACGGTGGAGGACGTGCACGCGCTCTCCGCCATCGACCCCTGGTTCCTTCGCTACATCCAGATGCTGGTGAACGAGGCGCAGTCGCTCCAGGAGTACGGGCGGCTGGACCAGCTCCCGGACGAGGTGCTCCGGCAGGCCAAGGCGCACGGCTTCTCCGACAAGTATCTGGGCCGGCTGCTCGGCTACCCGGCGGAAGAGGTGCGGGCGCACCGGCACGCGCGCAACATCCGGCCTGTCTACAAGCGGGTGGACACCTGCGCCGCGGAGTTCGAGGCGTACACGCCCTACCTGTACTCCACCTACGAGGAGGAGGACGAGGCGCCGCCCACGGACCGGCAGAAGGTGCTCATCCTGGGCAGCGGCCCCATCCGCATCGGCCAGGGCATCGAGTTCGACTACGCGTGCGTCCACGCCGCCTTCGCGCTGCGCGAGGCCGGGTACGAGACGGTGATGGTCAACTGCAACCCGGAGACGGTGTCCACCGACTACGACACGTCGGACCGCCTCTACTTCGAGCCGCTGACCATCGAGGATGTGCTCGAGGTGTCCCAGCGCGAGAAGCCGGTGGGCGCCATCGTCCAGTTCGGCGGCCAGACGCCGCTGCGCATCTCCGTGCCGCTGGAGAAGGCGGGCCTGCCCATCCTGGGCACGTCGCCGGACGCCATCGACCGCGCGGAGGACCGGGAGCGCTTCGCCGCGCTCATCGAGAAGCTGGGCCTGAAGCAGCCGGAGAACGGCGTCGCGCGCAGCCACGCGGAGGCCTTCAAGGTGGCCGAGCGCATCGGCTACCCCGTCATGGTGCGGCCCTCCTACGTGCTGGGCGGCCGGGCCATGGAGACCGTCTACGACGTGGCCAGCCTGGAGCGGTACATGCGCGAGGCGGTGAGCGCATCGCCCGAGCACCCGGTGCTCATCGACCGCTTCCTGAAGGAAGCCATCGAGGTGGACCTGGACCTGGTGGCGGACCGCACCGGCGCGGTGATGATTGGCGGCGTGCTGGAGCACATCCAGGAGGCGGGCGTGCACTCCGGTGACGCCGCGGCCACGCTGCCGCCGCACTCGCTGTCGCCGGACCTGGTGGAGCGGATGAAGGACCAGGCCATCGCCCTGGCACGCGAGCTGGGCGTGGTGGGCCTGATGAACGTGCAGTTCGCCATCCAGGGGAAGACCATCTACATCCTGGAAGTGAATCCGCGCGCGAGCCGCACGGTGCCCTTCATCTCCAAGGCCACCGGCGTGGCGATGGCGAAGATCGCCGCGCTCTGCATGGTGGGCAAGACGCTCGAGGAGCAGGGCGTCACGCAAGAGCCGGAGTTCAAGCACGTGGCGGTGAAGGAGAGCGTGTTCCCCTTCGCGCGCTTCGCGGGCGTGGACGTCATCCTCGGGCCGGAGATGAAGTCCACCGGCGAGGTGATGGGCCTGGCGAACGACTATGCGTCCGCCTTCGCCAAGAGCCAGCTCGCCGCGGGCGTGAAGCTGCCCAAGAGCGGCAAGGTGTTCATCTCCGTCAAGGATGACGACAAGCCGGCGGTGGTGGACCTGGCGCGGCGCCTGCGGAGCATGGGCTTCTCCCTCGTCGTCACCTCCGGTACGCACAAATACCTGACGACGAAGGGCATCGAGGCGCAGGTGGTGCAGAAGGTGACGGAGGGCCGCCCGAACATCGTCGACAAGATTGTCGACGGCGAAATCGTGCTGGTCATCAACACCACATTCGGCAAGCAGGAGATCGCCGACAGCTTCTCCATCCGCCGCGAGTCGCTGATGCACTCGGTGCCGTACTACACGACGGTGCAGGCGGCGCGGATGGCGGTGGGCGCGCTGGAGTCGCTCAAGTGCACGGAACTGGAAGTGAAGCCGCTCCAGGAGTACCTGGGCATCAACGCGGCGCCCCCGGGCACCCGGCGCTGAAACGCAGCGCTCGTTGGACGTGAGTCATGCGGCCCCGCTCCTCCTGGGAGTGGGGCCGTCTGCGTTTCAGGGCCGCCTCAGGCCGGTTGGTCCGTCACGAAGCCGCGCCAGTTGCGCATGTAGTTCACGAAGACGTCGGACAGGCCCTCGGCGTTGAGCGTGGAGGGGGACAGCGGCGGCACCTGGAGCGTGTCGCCTCGCTGCACGCGGCGCGGCCAGTCATGATTCGCGATAGCCGCTCGGCCCACGGCCACGGCGTCCGCGCCGCGCGCGAGCTGGGCTTCTGCCTCCTCGCGCGTGCGCACCTCGCCCGCGACCACGATGCGGACACCGGTGCCCACGGCCTGCCGGAAGAGCGGCGTCGCGTGCTGGTCCGGCCGCTTGAGGGTGTTGTGGGCCGCCTTCCACAGGGACAGGTGGAGGACGTCCACGCCCTCGCGCGTGAGCATGCGCGCGACCTCCAGCGACTCGTCCAGGTCCAGGCCCCTGGCCTGCCTCGCGTCCTCCGGGGACAGGCGCACGGCGAGGACCAGGGTGGGCGCCGCGCGCCGCACCGCGCGGACGGTCTCCTGCAGCAGGCGCCAGCGGTTCTCCAGCGAGCCGCCCCATCGATCCTGCCGGCGGTTGAAGACGGTGCTCAGGAACTGCGAGAACAGGTAGCCGTGCGCCCCATGGAGTTCCACGGCGTCGAACCCCGCCTCGGCGCAGCGGCGCGCCGCGTTCGCGAAGGCCGCGATGACGCCCTCGATGTCGGCCTCGGTGGCTTCGCGGCAGTGGAGGCCGTCCGCGTCATACGCGCTGGCGCTCCACACCTCGCGCTGGCTGACCTCGGCGTTGGCGCGAAGTCCTCCGTGGAAGAGCTGCGCGGAGAGCAGGGCGCCTCCTTCATGGATGCGCGCGGCCATGCGCTTCAGTCCGGGCAGCATCGCGTCGTCGTGAACGCCCAGCTCGCCCGGCCACGTCTTGCCGTCCTGGGAAACGTAGGCGGCGCACGTCTCCACCACGCCGAACCCGCCATCGGCGCGCATCGCGAGGAAGCGAAGCTCCGCATCGGAGAGCGTGCCATCGGGATGGCTCTGGGTGTTCGTCAGGGGCGCCAGCCAGATGCGGTTGGGCGCGATGACACCCTTTCGGAGCTCGAGGGGCGCGAACAGGTCGGTCATGACGGCATCTCGCTTTCGAAGTGGGCGGGTCCATTCGCTCGGGCTGATGGGGGCGCCAGGCCGCTTGCCTTGCCGCGCGGCGGCCTGCTTCCCCTTGACGTCGATGTCGCCCTGTGGGCCGGACACGGGGCGCGGGTATAACCTGCGGCTCGGGGCTCCGCATGGCCTCGTTCGAAAGCAGGGGCCGAGGGCAAAGCGTGGCTGGACGCCCGCGGACCCTGGCGGCTACGGTTCGCGCCGAGCTGTTTCCCCCCTTCGCCCGTGTCCATCTCCGCGACCGAGGAGAGCCGTTCATGCCGTCCCAGGCTGCCCCCGACTTCGACATTTCTTCCGTGGACGTGGAGGGGTTTCACCGTGAGTTGAAGGCGCTTCGTGAGCAACTGGACGCATCGCTGGGCGAGGCGGATGCGGCGCACCTCCGGAAGATTGAGCGCTGGGGTCGGGCGGCGACCGCGCTGGGTGCGGCGACCTGCTGGCTGGCGCCGAACCCGCTCAGCGCGGCGGCGCTCAGTGTCGGGCGCTCCACGCGTTGGCTGCTGATGCACCACGTGGGGCATCGGGGCTACGACCGGGTGCCGGGGCTTCCGGCGTCTCGCACGGGGAAGGGCTTCGCGAAGGGGAGCCGCCGCTATCTGGACTGGCTCGACTGGATGTTGCCGGAGGCCTGGGTGTTCGAGCACAACGTGCTCCACCACTCGCACACTGGCGAGGATGCGGACCCCGACCTCCTGGAGCGCAACGCGGAGGGGACGCTGCGCAACCCGGAGCGCCCGCTGGCGCTGCGGTACGCGCAGCTCGCGCTGCTCGCGCTGACGTGGCGGGCCAGCTACTACGCGCCGGAGACGCTCAGTTCGCTGCGCCGCAAGGGCCGGCGCAAGGGTGGAGAGCTGACGCGCGAGGAGCTGAAGGAGCTGCTGCTGAGCTGCTATCTGCCGTATTCGGCCGTGCAGTTCGGGCTCTTCCCGGCGCTCTACCTGGTGCTGGGGCCGTGGGCGTCGTTCAGCGCGTTCTGCAACTCCGTGATGGCGGACATCCTCACCAGCCTGCACACGTTCCTGGTGGTGGGGCCGAACCACACGGGCGAGGACCTGTACCGGTTCGACTCGAAGCCGGAGAGCCGCGGCGAGCGCTACGTGCAGCAGGTGATTGGCAGCGCGAACTACCGCACGGGCGGAGACCTGAACGACTTCGCCCACCTGTGGCTGAACTACCAGATTGAGCACCACATCTGGCCAGACCTGCCGATGCTGAAGTACCGCGAGGTTCAGCCGCAGGTGAAGGCGCTTTGCGAGAAGTACGGCATCCCCTACGTGCAGGAGAGCGTCTGGACCCGCGCGAAGAAGATGGTGGACGTCGTGGTGGGCAAGACGTCCATGCGGAAGCTCGCGCCGAAGCGCCAGGACCGTGATGCCGGAGTGGCCGCTGCGCATGCTCCCGCGGCGTGAGGCAGGGACGTTCGGCTACTCGGTGTAGGCCGCGAGGTTCGCCAGGGTCGAGGTCAGTCCCTCGATGTGGTCTTCCTGGCGAATGCCTTCGGGCACGTCTTCACAGGTGACGGTGACGCGGGTTCCCCCGGCGGCGGGCGTCAGCGTCCAGGTCATGGTCATCGTGCCCGCGTAGGCGGGGTCATCCGATTCGAACTCGAATCGCTGCACGACGCGTTCGTTGGGGACGAGCTCCACGAAGAGGCCCTCGACGACGTCCTCGTGCGCGGAGGTCTTCCCGGGCGCGGTGTGGTCCGCATTGTCGTAGGAGAGTGTCATCCGGTACGTCCCGCCCGCGCGTGGCTCGAACGCGTGGATGTGGCCCTTCATGCCTTCCGGTGGGAGCCAGGTCGCCACGGCCTCGGGCTCCACGAAGGCCCGGTAGAGGGCTTCTGGCGAGGCCGCGATGACTCGCGAAGCCGTGTCGGTTCTCTTCCCGGAGCCTGTCGTGTTCGTCACGGGGGCATCCTGTTCGTGAGCGGCGCGGCTTACGCGCGCCGCGTGGTGCGTGTCAGCGTCTTCCGCGGCGGAGCTTCGGCGGCGTCGTGCCGGACGGCCTCGACATCCACCACGCGCGAGCCATCTGGCGGAACCGGTGGGCCCAGCGTCACCACGAGCACTCGGTAGGACTCCTCCAGCCGCTTGTGCAGCTTGGAGAAGATCAGCTGGGCGGTGCCGGGCATGTCTTCGGTGTACGTGAAGTACCAGCGCAGCTCGTCCAGGCGGCCGTAGAAGTGGTCCACCACGGCTTGTTCCTGTTCGGGCAGGTGGATGAGCTGGTCGAACGCGCCGTCGGCGTACCGTGACGCGATGGTGCCCAGGAGCGGTTCGCGGCTGCGCAGGCGGGAGAAGAGGGCGAACATCTCATCCCGGCGGGCATCGAGCCTGCGCATGATGCCCGCGGCGTCCATCGCGAGCAGGTTTCGGACGCGGGAGGCCATTTCATCGGCCTTCTTGCGACGAGCCATGGCGCGTCAGCCTAGCATCAGTAGACGCGCAACAAGTGGGACCGGCACACGAACCGTGGGTTGCGGAAGTCGATGACCTCGATTTCGCCCGTCGTCTCCTCGAAGCGTCCGGCCAGGATGCCAGCAGCGCTCGTCGCGGCGATGTACCAGGCGTCCTGTCCCTTCAGCTCCTTGAGCTTGCGCAGGTACACGACGCGGCCTTCCACGGCCCACAAGGTATGGATGCCGTCGGCTCGGACACCTCGCGCGCCAGCAGGTGGCGCAGCCAGCTTCGCCAGTGACGCCGGAATGGCGTTCAGGACGTAGGCGTCGTAGGCCGGGTTGCCACTCAGCGAGATGAGCTTCGCATCGCGCAGGGTGCCATCCACCTCCTGCGTCAGCTCCAGCGTCACGACGAGCTTCGAGCCGCCACCAGTGGCCAGATGTTGGAGCTCCTGACCCGCCTGGGCCAAGAGGCGCGGATGCTCCATGGATTCGTCTCCAGAGCGCTGCTGGAGGTCGTAGAGCCGTTCGGTCGTGGTGGGCGCCTTCGGCGGTGGGCCGTCTCCTGGGTTGCCAGCCGCTCCGAAGCTGCTGGCTCGGGAAGCCCAGGCGGTCCCTGCCTGATTCACCAGGCTGGTTCCTGGGAATACCGGCGCATCTTCGAGGCCCTTCTCAAGCGCCTCTCGGAGGCGGCTGAAATACGGGTCGATGAGACCGTTGGCGACGCGAAGCTGGGCCTGCTCGTCGACGATGAATTCCTCCACACGCCCCGCGACGATGGCCTCCTCCTGCGCGGCGAGCTGCTCACGGGAAGGTGCCGGGTCGCCAGGGCGCAACGTGCGTCCACTCGGTGTCCTTGGACCGGCGAGCGGCGCTCCTCCTGGCACCAGGAACGAGGGCAGGGGCTCGGCGCCAACCTGGAGTTGTTGCGGCCTGCGAGGGGCGTCCGGCGGCGATGCGGTGGTCTCCGGTGCAGCACCCGTGTCGGGTGCGTCGAGAGGGGCAGGGGATGGCGCTGCGACGAGGCCATCCCCGGCCGGTGTCTTTCTCACCCGCTTTCCCTTGGGACGAGGCGTGGCCGCCGAAGGTGCAGGCTGCCGCGGGAGAGGTGGAGGCGTCCGCACAGGGGGCGTGGTGACGATGTCCACCTCGAGCGGCTTCGACGTGACGGCCCGGCGGGGTGCACGCTCCGGCGGGTCAACAGACCCCAGCAGCAAGAGCAGCCCCACGTGGATGACGAGCGATACCAGCGCGGCCCCGCCGAGTCGTCGCATCCTCCGCATCTCGACGCTCACGCTCCCTGGGGCGGTGTCTCCACGTCCTACCAGCATACCCAGCACGGACCTTGGCCTGGACACGCCTACGTCCCGCCGTGCGCGCCATTGCGTGCAGTCCCCATCAGGACATGGGGTGCGACCGTGCGGTGCCCAACGCAATGACTCACTGCGACAAGCGACTCCTTTACCGCCGTCTGTCTCGCGCGTCGGTTACGCTCGGTGCTTCGAGGCCACCATGAACAACGCTCCTGATGATGGCTGTCCGGCCGACCAGCGCTTGCTGCGGAGACCGGGTAGAACGATGCCAGACGCGCTCCGGCGGTTCGTCGCGGAGACCTGGGTCTTCCGCAGGCAGGAGGAACTGGAGGCGGGGCTGCGCTTCGCCCGATTAGCGGGAGCGCTCGAGCAACTGGCCACGCCCGAAACGCTGGTGGAACTCGCGCGCCGCGCTGCGGAGGACGAGCGGCGCCACGCGGGAATGTGCGAGCTGATGGCGCGCACCTACGGACAAGCGGTAATGCCCCCCGTTCCCCTGGTGGCACGGGAGACTGCTCCGCAAGCCCTCGGCTTCCGCGAGCGCGTGCTCTACGAAGTCGTCGCCGCCTGCTGCATCTCGGAGACGGAGAGCACGGCCGGATTGACCTCGGTGCTGGCCGTGGACGGACCACCCCGGGTGCGCGCGGTGCTTCGAGGCATCCTTCGGGACGAGGTCGCGCACAGCCGGCTGGGATGGGCCTACCTCGCGCATGCAGCCAAATCAGGCTCCGTGGCGTTCCTGTCGCCGTACCTGCCTGAGATGCTGGAGGAAAGCGTGTCGCCCAGGCTCTTCGCGAAGGGCCTGTCCGATGCGGAGGGCTCCATGCTCCTGGCGCACGGCGTGTTGCCGCATGCGCGCAAGCTCGAGGTGTTCATCCAGGCCCTGCACGACGTCGTCTTTCCCGGGCTGGAACGGTGCGGAGTGGACACCACTCCCGGACGGCAGTGGGTGGAGCATTGTCGTCAGTCGGGAGCCTAGCGGGCCCTGCTACGCTGGCGGCATGGTGCTCAAGATTGTGCAGGCAGGGGACCCGGTGCTGCGTCGGAAGGCGCGCGATTTGACGCCGGAGGAGATTGCCAGCCCGGAGACGGCGCGGCTCATCGAGCAGATGCGCGACACGATGCGGGACGCACCCGGCGTCGGGCTGGCGGCGCCCCAGGTGGGCGTAAGCCTGCGAGTCGTCGTCATCGAGGACCGGCCCGAGTATCAGGCAGGCCTCTCGGAGAGCGAGCGGGCGGCGCGAGGGCGGAAGCCCGTTCCCTTCCACGTGCTCATCAATCCCAGGCTGGTGGTGGAGGACGCGGCACCCGCGGAGTTCCACGAAGGGTGTCTGAGCGTGTCGGGCTTCGCGGCCCTGGTGCCCCGTGCCTGCGCCGTGCGCGTGGATGCACTCGACGAGCACGGCCAGCCCGTGACGGTCCAGGGCCGGGGCTGGTACGCACGCATTCTCCAACACGAGCTGGACCACCTGGACGGCACGCTCTACGTGGATCGGATGGAGACCCGGAGCTTCACCACCGCGGAGAACCATCGCCGGTACCAGGCGGGGCGCAGCACCGCGGAGCTGCGCGCCGAGCTGGGGCTGCCAGTGCCCGACAAGGGGTAGGGCACGCCGTCTTTCGCGTCAGCCTTCGCGGCCGTGCGCCGCGGCCTTCAACTGGGCTGTGTCGACGCGGACGAAGATGGAATCACCCACCGCGGTCAGCGTCTCGCCCGCGAAGACTTCGCAGAGGACTCGGCTCTTGCGTCCGACTTCGCCCTCGACGCGTGCACGGAGGGTGAGCGGGACGCCCATGGGCGTGGGCTTGATGAACTTCACGCCCAGGCTACCGGTGACGCATTCGATGACCGGCGAGCTTCCAGGTGAGCGGCCCTCGGCGCGGTAGTGGTACGCCATGGCCGTCCAGTTCGAGTGGCAGTCGACCAGCATGGCAATCAGACCGCCGTAGACGAGCTCCGGCCAGCCGCTGTACCGGGCATCGGGCGTGTGGCGTGCCACCACGTGGATGCCGTCCTCATCCCAGTAGCTTTGGATGTGCAGGCCGTGAGGGTTCTTGCCGCCGCAGCCGTAACAGATGCCTTCTGGCGCGACGATTTCCTGGAGAGATGAGGTTTCCATATGGGGCCCTGATGGGAAGGGAGGCGCAACGATGCGCACATCCTGGCCCAGCAGGGGCCTTTCGTCGCGTGTCTCGTCCATGCCCAGGATAGTGTCCGTGCCGATGCTCACTGAAGTCCAGGCAGGTCCCTACACCGTTCGAGGCGTGTCCGTGGGCGGCGTGTACACGTCGCTCCAGGTCCCCGAGCTGGACGTCGTGCTCGACGTGGGGCTACCCATTCGCTCCTTCTGTGGCTCGGACCGCATCTTCTTGAGCCACGCGCACCCGGACCATGCCAGCGGGCTCGGCTCGTTGCTCGGCATCCGTCGGCTCATCGGCAAGGGCGCACCCCAGGTCTTCCTTCCCGCGGAGATCGAGGCGAACGTCCAGGCGTCGCTCGCCGTGATGTCGCGGCTGCACCACACCTCCATGGAGGTGCACACCGTGCCGATGTTGCCGGGGGACGTGCGGCCCCTGGGGCAAGGTCTGTTCGTCCGCGCGTTCCGGACGCATCACCCGGTGCCGTCGCTCGGCTACCAGTTCTTCCGCCGTGTCGCGAAGCTCCGCCTCGAGCACCAGTCACTCCCGCCTCAGGAAATCGCCAGGCGGCGGCAAGCAGGCGAAGCGCTCTTCGACGAAGTGGAGCGGCTGGAGCTGGCCTATGCCACCGACACCCTGTCCCGCGTCCTGGACACGGAGCCGGGCCTCTTCGACTCGCGCGTGCTCATCCTCGAGTGCACCTTCGTCGACGCGCGCCACTCCGTGCAGGACGCTCAGGCGAAGGCGCATCTCCACCTGGACGAACTCCTCGTGCGCGCGGACCAGTTCCGCAACGAAGCCCTGGTCCTCATGCACTTCAGCCAGGCGCTTCCCCCTGAAGCCGTCCACGCCACGTTGCGCGCGCGACTGCCGCCGTCGCTGGCCGAACGCGTCCGTGTCTTCGCTCCCGAAGCGGGCCGTTGGTTCGGGTGAGCCGCGCCCGTGAAGTCCGCGTCGGAGCGCCAGCCCCGGTACGGCAACGACGTGGCGGCGGTGCAGCGCTGACCTCCCGTCACTGTGTTGCACATGAATCGCGACTCGCCACGGCATACCTGTTAAAGCGCCGCGCATGAGCACGTCATCGCCCAGGCATGTTCTCGTGGCTGGGGCTGGAATTGGTGGACTCACGCTGGCTTGCGCGCTTCGGCGCGCGGGCCTCTCCGTCACTGTGTTCGAGCGCTCCGACGCCTTGAAATGGGTGGGCGCGGGCCTCACGGTCCAGATGAACGCCTCGGCGGCCCTGCGCCGCATCGGCCTGTGTGACGAGGTGGCCCAGGCCGGTGCGTGTCCCACGGACAGCGCGATTCTGAAGCCGTCGGGCTCGGCGCTCACGCGGCTTCCGGTGACTCGAATCCAGGAGGAGCTGGGGCTGCCTCTGGTGTGTCTCCACAGGGCGCGGCTCCAGTCCGTGCTGCTGGCCCATGCCGGGGAGGAGAACGTCCGGATGGGGCTCACCGTGACGGCGTTTCACGACGATGGCCAGACGGTGACGGTGCGGTTGTCGGACGGCAGCTCGGTGACGGGCGATGCGCTGGTGGGCGCGGACGGGCTGCGCTCGGTGGTGCGTGGAGCGCTGCTGGGCGACGCGCCGTTGCGCTATTCGGGCTACACGAGCTGGCGGGGTGTTTGCTCAGACGTCTCGAGCGCGACGCCGGGACTTGTTTCAGAGACGTGGGGGCCTGGGGCGCGCTTCGGTGTGGTGCCCATTGGCTTCGGGCAAACGTACTGGTTCGCCACGCAGAATGCTCCGGCCGGAGGGCAGGATGAACCCGGGGAGACACGGGCCCGGTTGCAGTCCCTCTTCGGCGGGTGGCACGCGCCCATCGCGGACCTGATCGCCGCGACGGATGAAGCGAACATCATCCGCACGGACATCCACGACCGGCCGCCCGCCAGCCGCTGGAGCCGGGGCCGGGTGACTCTGTTGGGAGACGCCGCGCACCCGATGACGCCCAACATGGGGCAGGGCGGATGTCAGGCCATCGAGGATGCCGTGGTGCTGGCGGAGTTGCTGGCCGCGGAGGGCCCCGTGGACGCGGCGCTGGCGGCCTACGAGCGACGCCGGCTCGAGCGTGCCAACAGCTTCGTGACGCGTTCCTGGAGCCTGGGGCGCGTGGCCCAGTGGGAGAGTTCAGCGGGGCGCTTCATTCGTAATGCGCTCTTCCAACTCGTGCCTCCAGGGCTCGCCGCCCGGCAGGTCCGAGCGTTGGTGCGCGACGCCGAGTAGGGCTCCCGAGGCGCGGTTTCTAGAGGTCCAGTCCAAGCAGCGCCCCCGCGAACGGGCCGTCGAGCGAAACCGTGAACGCGGCCGCATCAGGAGACGGCTGAAGCCCGGCCGCCTGTTCGAAGTAGCGCGTATAGCCCCCATGGACGCGCGCATGCACGTAGCGACTCAGCTTGACCTGGATCGCAGCCAGTCCGCCCGCGCCGAAGGCCCACTTGCGCATGCGGCCCTCGTAGAAGTTGTTGCCGCCAATGGGTGTGTAGCCCGGCTCCCCTGGCTGCACCTGACCAATCTGGCCCGTGGGCAGTGAGACCTCCGCCGCGCTGCCGAACGCGCTCAACCCGAGCGTCACGTGTCGTGTCAGCGAGAACCGCTTCTCCAGCCCCGGCCGCAGCGCCAGGACCTGGACGTCACCACCCGCCAGGTACCAGTCGATGCCGTTCGTCCACCACCAGTCGCTCCGTTCGGAGCCACGGAGGAGGTTGAAGTGGAGTCCGCCGGAAAGGCGCGCGGCTCGGCTTCGGGCGTTCACCGTCTTCACCCGTGAACGCAGCGTTGGCACCTCTGTCGCGGGATGCCGCATCGGAGACAGCGTCCCACCGACCTCCACCGCGAGCTGTGGCGGCAGGAGCGTCGCTTCCTGCTCTGGGGGCGGCTCTGCGCCCAGGGCTGGAGAGGACAGGCAGGCAGACATCAGCAAGCCGATGGTGGACACCGTGCGAGTGACGCACATGGGGCTTCCTCCCGGGGGGATGAATGCTTCCGCCGGAACCCTGGTGGAAGTCCCGGCCCCCCGGGGCTGTTTCGCGGTGGAACCCGGGCCTGCTCAGAGCCCGGCCACCTTCGCCGCGCTCGTCACCACGTAGTCCATCGCCAGCTCCTGCTGAGAGCGGGGCGACGCCGTCAGCTCGAAGCGGACGATGCCATCCTCGCTGACGCGCGCGGGCGCGGGCTTGGTGCTCTCCCTCTGCAACTGGATTTCCACCGACTCCACCTCGGAGACGGGAATCCGTTCCTCGATGGCCACCGGCACCGCCTTCGCGCCCATATTGGAGAGGAACAGCCGCACCTTGTGCGTCGTCACCTTGCGGCCGGTGAGCCGGCTGGTCTCCCGCCCCACGTCCTCCGTTCGCGCCACGCGCAGCGCGTCCTCGCTGCCGAAGCCCAGCTTCACTCGCTCGCCCTTGCCGGTGAAACGCAGTTGCGCACGCCCCACATAGCCGTGGGTACGCACCAGCTTCACGGGGCCCGCGAGCAACACCGTGGGGCCCGTGTTGTCGAACCGGGCCACCCGGTGCACCAGGGGGGACTGCTCCGGCATGGCCACCAGCTCGGAGGTTGCGGGCGCGGTGAACTGGAACAGGGGCACTCGGTAGGGCTCGCCGTCCGGTGGCACACTGGCCCGATGCGGGGCCGTCACCGTCAGCGGTTCACCTCCGTCGTCCATACCCGGTAGCGCATCCTCCCGCCGGGCTGCGCCGGGCTCGCCCGCGGTCTGGATGACCTCCTCACGGATGGCCACCTCCACCACCTGCTTCTCGCGCTCTGTCTTGTCCCGCAGCCACAGCCGGTCCTCCTGGAGCCGCGGCGGCGTGGCGCCCAGCGTGGGCCGCGCGGTGGAGAACGCCAGCTCCACGTCCTTCCACTCCTCGCCGGTGCGCTGCCAGACGACGGCCTCGCACTCCAGTGTGACGGACTCACCGGAGGCTTCGCGGGCTAGCGTGGCGCGGTAGGAAGGCCGCCAGGCCGTGCAGGGCACCAGGTACGTGACGGACAGCGTGGCGGGCCCGCCCGTGGGGTGGCCCACCTCCAGCTCGACCTGGGTGTCGACCGTTGGCTCCAGGAGCTCGACAGCCGTCTGCGAGGCCCGTGCTTCGTCGAGCTGTTCCCGCAGTCGCAGCGTCCGGCGCGCAGCCTCTCGGAGCGCCGAGTCCGCCGACAGTTGCTCGCGGCGCACCGTCTCCAACTGCTCCCGCCACGTCTCCGGCCGCGACTGTCCGGCGCCTGCCTGCTCGGAGATGGCGCGGTGGACATCGGCGCGCGCGGTGTCCAACAGCCGCAGCCGCGCCGCCAGCCGGGTTTCGTCCGCGACCACGCGCCGGAGCTCCTGCTCCAGCTCCGCGACGCGCTTTCCGAGCGCCGTGCGGTGTTCTCGCTCGGCCTCGGGTGGTTGCGGCTTCGTCGCCCGGCGGATGCGTGCCTGGGAGATGGTGCCACCCGCGACCTTCGCCTGGAGCGAGCGGTCCACGGCGAGCGGGGACAGTCCCTGGATGACCAGTCGCTGCGTTCCCACGGACAGGGGAATCTCCCCCCGCCGCTCGACGAGCGCCCGGTCCTCGAGGACGGTGACCTTGACCACGGGCAGGATGAAAGGGGTGCCCATCATGTCCTCCGGTTGCCGCCGCCGAGCATCTTGTTGCCCGGAATCTTGACGGTCCATGTCGCCTTCAGCGTCTGCGCTTCACCTGGCTGGAGCACCACGCGCCACGCGCGCTCGCCCTCCACCTTCGCTTCTCCGGGCAAGGGCAGGCGCTTCTGCCAGAGCGGGGCCACTTCCAACTCCTCCACCTTGATGTCCTTCTCCGTGTTGACCGGAACGGTGGGCACGCGCTCGCACACCTCGACCAGGACGCGATTGCTCAGCCGGTTGGCCAGCTCCACCGACACGTGGTGCGTCAGCATCGTCGAGCCGCCGAACATGCCGCCCGTCGCCTCGTCGAACCGCGTGTTGCGCGCGACCTTGATGGACTCCTCCACACCGAGCCCCAGCCGCTGGGTCGAGCCCGGGGCCATGGTCGGGAGGGGAGACGTCATCAGGAACTCGTTCTCCAGCGTGACGTCCACGGGACCTGCCAGCAGCGGATACGGCGTCCGGTTCTCCACGCGCACCGTGCGGAACGCACGCGGCTCCACGGAGGGGACGCAGACGTATTCCGCGGACAGCCCCACTGGCACCGACAACACCGGCACCGTGTGCCACGCTCCATCCGAAGGCACGTCCGCGCGCGTCTCCACATCGAAGCGCGCATCGAAGTGAGGCGAGGACGTGCGTGGCGGCTGGGACCACGCCGGCGCGGGGGCGGCCCATATGGAAGAGGTCTCCTGCAGACTCAGGGCGACTCGCACGGTGATGTCGATCTGCGCGTGGACCTCCGCCAGGGCCACCAGCTCCCGGGTGAGGTGCCCGGGGCGTGGTTGCAGCCTGCCACGCGCGCCCAGGTCATCCGCGGGCGGCATGGTCAGGCGGTCGTAGTCCAGCAGTGCGTCGGAGGGCTCCTGCCTCGGAGGTGTTCGCTCGCCACCGCCACCACCGCCGCCCAGCGAGGCGGCATTCATGCTGAGCCCGTCTTCGTCATCGTCGAATGAACTCTCGGGCGCCTCCTCGAGCTCGGCCGGAGGTGGCGGTCGGCGCGCGCGCGACATCAGGCCACCGCCTCGCGATCGCGATCGCGTCTCCTCGTCCTCGGGGGCAGCGGCACTGGGACGCATCGGAGCGCTTCGAGGGACCGTTGACGGCGGAGGCGGTGGCGCGGCCGCTTCCGGCATGGCGACGTCGGGCTTGGGCGCGATGGGCATGGCACTGCGCTTGTTCTTCCGGGGCTGCTCGAGGCCGGCGGGCATGGGCTCGGGCTCGGCTGGGAGCTCGGGCTGAACCGGCGTGGGCGTCCGCGTGGCGTCGTAGCCCGCGAACAGTTCCTCGAGCCCCGGTGGCGCCTCCCTCCAGCCCGAACGCGCGGGAGCCGGTTGATGGCGGCCAATGCGCAGCGCCTTCAGCTCGGGGACTTCCGCATGCCGGGCGAGGTCCGCGGTGGAGACGGCGAGCTTCACCCCCGTCCAGTCCTCGCCGGTGCGTTGGAGCACGGAGGCGCGCATGCGCAGCGTTCCCTCTTCCAGCGTGCGCGGCAGGCGCAAGTCGTAGGTGGGCACCCAGCGCGCCCCCTGGACGGCGTATTCGAGCGCGAGCCGCGCCCCCGGGTCCGCGGGAAGGGGGCCCGACAGCGTCAGCACGACCGCGCGGTACACGCGGGCGCGTTGGCCTCGCACGGACGAAGAGGCTTCGGCGACGCGGTTGCGCCGCAAGCGCAGCTCGGCTTCGGCGTCACGCTGTTGCCGCTCCAGGTCCAGCTTCCGCGAGTGCAGCGCGGCGAGCTCGGTGTCCACGAAGGACATGAGCGTCAGCATCGCGGACACGGGGGCCTCCCGGGGCTCCTGCGCTTCCTTCGGCCGGGGCGGAAACCCGGGGGACAGCTTCGACAGCGCGTCCAGTTCCTGTCCCACGCGCGCGAGCTGTTGGGTGAGGTCGGAGAGGCGGTGCTCGGCTTCCTCCAGGGCGCGGTGCTCCGCGGGCACGTCGACTTCAGGCGGAAGCTGGACGTCGTAGGTGGGACGAAGGTCGCGCACGGCGAGTCCCGACGGGCCGTGCACCACGGATGCCCGAAGCGAGCCGGGTTGCAACGACAGGGGCAATCCATTGATTCGCACCTGCGTGGGCAACATCCCTCCCGCCGTGGGAATCGTGGCGACCCGCGTACAAAGCGCCCCCTCCGCGTGGACGGTGACGGCTTCGAGGTTCGATGTGACGACGAGCATGGCTGCTCACCGTAATCGAGGTGTCTGATAAAAATCAGTCCCCCCAGACAAAAGGCACCAACCCGTGAGGTCGGGATGCCCTTGGGCCGGATTGACGACACGCTGCATTGGAGCTAGCGCGTCTCAGCTCTTCTCGGTGCTCGCCACGGGCGGAGACTGGGGCCGCTGACGCTTCAAGGGGCGGCCCACGCAGTCACGCCCCGGCTTCGGCTCGCGGGTGCTGCGCGGGCGGTACTCCCAATGCCAGGGCTCGGAGCGCACCGTGCGCTTGAAGCCGAAGCGGCACGCATTCGACACGAGCCAGTCATAGGTCGGTGTCTTGACGCCGCCGATGACCAGGTCCACCGCGAGGCCGCGTTGATGGTTGGAACGCCCGGGCCGTGCCGCCTGGGGCCCCTTGCCCTTGCGGTAGCGCTCATAGAGTCGGCGCTGCTTCGCGGGAGAGCGGTAGCCGCTGTGGACCCAGAGGTAGATGTTCTTCGAACGCGCTTCGGCCTTCATCCGCCGGTACGCGTCCGCGGCGTCGGCATGAAGCAACTGCCCGTTCTTGAGACGAACGAGCCGACTGTCCTTCGCCTCACTTCGCCGGGGCGTTGCGTCGCCGGCGACGGCTTGGGGCGCGAACAGACACAGCAGGATGAAGACTCCCCAGCGGAGCAGCGCGAGCGACATGTTTGGACGCCGGCCCCGTGGCCGGAATCCGAACTTTCGCGCGTCTGTGCCTCGACGCAAGCAGACGGGAGGGCGAGCGCCTGTTCAGAACAGTTTCAATTGCGCGTCCGGAGTCTTCACTTCGCGCGGAGGCAACGGCTGGAACCCATGTGCGCGGGCCCACGTCTCACTGGGGCCCGTCCAATGGTGTGATGCCATCCGGACGTGGTCGCGCTCGTCGAAGGTGACGCCCTCCGCCTCCAGGGCCTCGCGCTGTCCGTAACCCGAGGTGCTGATGCCACCCGTGCGGTTGATGACGCGCTGCCAGGGCACGCTGTCCGCGCGGGCGCCCAACGCGCCCAGTGCATGTCCCACGACGCGGGCATCGCAGCCATCACCGACGATGGCGGCGATGTCCCCATATGTGGCCACCTGCCCATGCGGCACCTGGGCGGTGACGGTGTAGATGCGCTCGAAGTAGTCGCGCTCGTCGCGTGGCGGTGTGGACATTTGGGAAGGCTCAGCCGCTGCGCGAGCCTAGCCCGGTGGCTTCGCCCGCGCGCAGGCGCTCATGCAGCGTACGGGTGAGCAGGTACCAGAACTGCACGTTGCCCACACTCAGGATGTCGCCGTCGCGCAGCACGGCCTCGCGGACACCCAGGGAGCGGGCGTTGAGGAAGGTGCCGTTGGTGGAGCCCAGGTCCTGCACGGTGCAGCGCTGGTCGGCTTCGTTCCACCGCAGCTCCGCGTGCATCTTGGACACGGACGCGTCGTCGACGACCAGGTCGCAGTCCATGCGGCGGCCAATGCGCAGCCGGTCGGTGGCGTTGAGCGGCGGCAGGGTGGCCACGCGCAGGTGTTCGAACTCGAACAGCAGGGCCAGCATGCCCTGTTCGATTTCCGAGGGCGCCGCCATGCGGGTAGGGGCGAGCACGGCGGTCGAGGCCTCGGAAGGCGGGCGCTGGATGAGTGCGAAAGGCCCCAGTTGACGCTGGAAGGCACTGGAGGGCAGGGCGGCACCGAGCCCGCGCAATTCCTGGACGGACAACACGGGGGGCAGACTAGCGGGTCAAAGGGCGCGCGCCCAGCCCATCCCCCCGTTCCTTGTACGGGTTTCATTGACCAACTTGTCAGTGGTTCCTTACATTGGGCTTTTGTTTGGTCGCGGGGGCCGGGCTCCGGAAGAGGAGCGCCGGCCCTCCATCTTATTTGAACCTGGGAGTGGTGGAAGGAGCTGTGTCGATGAGCAGCGGGAGCGACAACATCCCGATGACCCCGTCCGGACTGCGCAAGCTGAAGGAGGAACTGAAGCACCTCCAGTCCGTCGAGCGGGGGAAGATCTCGCGCGAGATCGAGGTCGCTCGCGCACACGGTGACCTGCGCGAGAACGCGGAGTACCACGCGGCGAAGGAGAAGCAGTCGCACATCGAGGGGCGCATCCTGACCCTCAACGACTGGATTGCGCGTGCGGAGGTCATCGACCCGGCGAAGCTGGGCGGCGACAAGGTCATTTTCGGGGCGACGGTGGACCTGCTCGATACCGAAACCGACAAGCCGGTGAGCTACCGGCTCGTGGGGGAGATCGAGGCAGACCTGAAGAAGCGGTGGATTGCCGTCACCTCGCCGGTGGCGCGGGCGCTCATCGGCAAGAAGGTGGGTGACATCGCCACGGTTCAGAGCCCCGGCGGCGTGCGCGAGCTGGAAGTCCAGCAGATCCGCTTCGAGGAGCCCGAGGAAGAGGCTTCGGCGAGCCAGAGCTGAGCCTCGGAAGCCGCAGTGAGTTGCCGGGGGAGCGGGCCAGGGCTCGCTTCCCCGGTCTCGTTTTGTGGGAGACGTCATCCTCGTTCCGTAGGATGTACGGCGGAACCCCCGCGTGAACCACCCGCTCGCCAGCCTTGTTGGACCCCTCCGGTACGTGTGCCAGCGCGACTTCGCGATGCTGGCCACGGTGAAGTCATTGCGCCCGGTGTTGGAGCGCGCGCTTGCCGGGGCCAGTGGCGTGGATGCACGGGCACTCGACCACTTGAGGGCCGCGCTGCCCGACGTGGACCACGCCATGCCCGAGCGCCGCAAGGCCGCGCTGCGGCGAGTCGTGGCCGGGCTGAAGGTCAGCGGGGTGGAGCTGCCCGCGGAGCTGCACGGCGTGACGATGGAGGGCGCGGTTCCGGCTCGGCCGAGGCCCACGCAGGGCGCTCCGGTAGGCGCGGGAGGCACGACGCCCCCGGGGTATGTGCCGCCCTGGAAGTCGGCGGAGCCGCTGCCCACGTCGGGCCCGCGGCCGGACGCACATCGAGGACCGGCTGCGCGTGGAGCCTCGGCCCCCGCTCGCGGAAGCGGCGTTGAGGGCCCCATGCCGCGCATGAGTCCTGAGGGGCCGCGGGGACGTCAGGCCGGAATGGACTCGGACCTCCTGCCTGCCCGTCCACCGCGGATGGCGCCGACGACGCGGCCCCCGCAGTCGAACGTCGCCGCGCCGCAGCTCGCCACCGGGCGGCAGGCCGCGCCGTCGTCTCGGGCGAAGCCGGGTCTCCGTCAGGCCGCGCTCGACACCGGGCCAGAGGCGGTTCCCGGAGCGAAGACGCGCAAGGAGAAGGCGCAGCGAAAGAAGAAGCGGGCGGTCGCGGCGGAAGCCTCTCGGTCCGAGGCGAAGCTCCTCTCCATTGCTCCGCGCTCCGGGCCGCTGGCGTCGCCGCTGAAGACGCTGGGCAAGCGGCTGGGGCCCAGGCTCGTCTCGGCGCTCGACAAGAAGGGGCTGCGCCGCATGGGCGACATCCTCTTCATGCTGCCGCGCTGCTACGAGGACCGCCGCCAGTTGCGCACCATCGCGGAGCTGGAGCCCGGCGAGCGAGGCGTCACGGTGGGCATCGTCAAGGTGGCCGACTTCGTGGCGGGCCGACAGGGCCGGCGGATGTTCCGCGCCGTCGTGGGGGACCGCTCGGGCAGCATCGCCGCCACGTACTTCAACGCGGGCCCCTGGTTGAAGAGCCGGTTCACCGTGGGCAAGCGCATCGTCCTCTCCGGCGAGGTCCGCGCCACCATGTCGGGCCGGGAGATGCCCCATCCGGAAATCGAACCGGCGGAGGACATCGAGTCCACGACGTCGGTCCACTTCAACCGCATCGTCCCCGTGTATCCGGGCTTCGAGCGCGGCGAGCAGCGCTCGTTCCGCGAGCTGACCTCCCGCGTGGGCGAGCAGTACGCGCACGAACTGGATGACCCGCTGCCCGCCGACCTGCGCCGCCGCTTGGACCTGATGGGCCTGCCGGACGCGCTGCGCTTCATCCACTTCCCGCCAGGGGACGCGGACCTGGAGGCGCTCGACGCGCACCAGAGCCCCGCGCACCGGCGGCTCGCCTTCGACGAGCTGTTCTTCCTGCAACTGGGCATGGCGCTCAAACGGCAGGGCGTGAAGGCGGAGGTCGGCATCTCCTTCGACGTGTCCGAGCCCCGGCTGGCGAAGGCGCGCAACGCGCTGCCGTTCCAGCTCACCGGCGCGCAGGCGCGGGTGGTGGAGGAGCTCTGCTGGGACATGGCGCGCCCGGAGCCCATGAACCGGCTGGTCCAGGGAGACGTGGGCAGCGGCAAGACGGCGGTGGCCATGGTCTCCGCCCTCATCGCGCTGCAGGCCGGCTACCAGGTGGCCGTCATGGCGCCCACGGAAATCCTCGCTGAGCAGCACGAGCGCAACTTCCGCAAGGTGATGGAGCCGCTGGGCTACCGCGTGGGCCTGGTGAGCGCGGCGGGCACCGCGAAGGCCAAGCGCCAGGTGCGTGAGGCCGTGGCCCGAGGCGAAATTCATCTGGCCGTGGGCACGCACGCGCTGCTTCAGGCAGACGTCTCCTTCGAACGCCTGGGCCTGGTCGTCATCGACGAACAGCACCGCTTCGGCGTGCTCCAGCGTCACACGCTGATGAGCAAGGGGCCCAAGCCGGACGTGCTGGTGATGACGGCCACGCCCATTCCCCGCACGCTGGCCATGACGCTGTACGGCGACCTGGACCTGTCCGTCATCGACCAGCTTCCGCCGGGCCGCACGCCCATTCAAACGCGGGTGTTCAACGACAAGCAGCGCGCGCTCGTCTACGAGTCCGTGGGCGCGCAGCTGGCCAAGGGGCACCAGGCCTACGTCGTCTACCCGCTGGTGGAGGAGTCGGAGAAGCTGGACCTGGAGGACGCCACGCGCGGCGTGGAGAAGCTCCGGAAGGTGTTCCCCGACGCGAAGGTGGGGCTGCTGCACGGACGGATGAAGGCGGAGGAGAAGGACTCCGTCATGGAGGACTTCCGCGAGAAGCGCCTGCACCTGCTCGTCTGCACCACGGTGGTGGAGGTGGGCGTGGACGTGCCCAACGCCTCCGTGATGGTGGTGGAATCCGCCGAGCGCTTCGGCCTGTCACAGCTTCACCAGCTCCGGGGCCGGGTGGGGCGCGGCGCGGCGGCGAGCTTCTGCCACCTGGTGGCCGGAAGCGCCCGCTCCTGGGAGTCCGCCGAGCGCCTGACGGTGATGGAGCAGAGCAGCGACGGCTTCGTCATCGCGGAGAAGGACCTGGAGATTCGAGGCCCGGGTGAATTCCTGGGCACGCGGCAGAGTGGCCTGCCCGAGCTGGCGGTGGCCAACCTGGCGCGGGATGGCGACCTGCTCTCCATGGCGCAGTCCGAGGCCCGGCGCATCCTGGAGAAGGACCCGGACATGAAGGCGAAGGAGAACCAGGGCCTCGTGAAGGCGCTCGAGGAACGCTGGGAAGGGCGGCTCGCGCTCGCACGGGTGGGTTAGGGCGCCTGTCATGACTAGGCTAGGGGCATGGGTGACTGGGGACGGGCCGACTACCTGTCGCGGCACGGCATCAAGGACGCGCGAGTCCTGGAGGCCATCGCTCGGCTGAACCGCGCGGACTTCGTGCCGGAGGACCTGCGCGAAGAGGCGAGCGCGGACTCGCCGCTGCCCATCGGGCACGGGCAGACCATCAGCCAGCCCTATGTCGTGGCGCTGATGACGGAGGCGCTCCAACTGCGGGGGGACGAGCGGGTCCTCGAAATCGGCACCGGATCGGGCTACCAGACGGCGCTGCTGTCCCTGCTGTGCAGAGAGGTCTACTCGGTGGAAATCGTCCCCGAGCTGGCCCAATCGGCGCGAGAGGTGTTGCGGCGGCAGGGCTGCGAAAACGTCTCGTTTCGGGAAGGAGACGGCTCACTGGGCTGGCCGGAGCAGGCGCCCTTCGACGCCATCCTCGTCGCCGCGGCGCCACCAGACGTTCCGCTTCAGCTCCTTTCACAGCTCAAGCCGGGCGGACGCATGCTCATTCCGGTGGGGCCCCAGGGGGGCACCCAGCAACTGCTGCGCATCCAGCGCGCCCTCCGGCCCGGAGAGGTGCCCCAGGTGGAGTCCCTGCTGCCGGTTCGCTTCGTTCCCATGACGGGGCAGCCGCTCTCGCAGGGGTGACCTCCTGGGCTCGGGTGGCTCCTGACCCAGCGAGGCGGGAAGCAGGCTCTCTATCCGCTTGCTCGCCATGTCGGCGGCGGCCCGCTAACGTTCGCACATCATGATTATCTGTCCGCTCTGCGACCACGTTCAGCCCGAAGGGACGGAGTGCGACGTCTGCGGCAAGCGGTTCCCCGCGGCCGTGGCGGAGACCGCGCCCATCGCGACGTTGCCGGAGCTGGAGGTGACACCGCATGCAGGAGGCCGCGCGCCGGTGGTCGCGGCCGTGTTGCCCGACCTGGACGTGACGCGGCTCCGGTCCGGGCCCGATCTGCCGGCGCAGGTGGTTCCCGACCTGCAGTTGACACGCGCCCGGGACATGGGAGCCGTTCCGGTGACGCCCATGCCCGAGCTGGACACCGGGCGTGCCCCGGACGATGGCGTTCGCACCGCCGCGCCGCTGGGCGCCGTCGTCTGCCGTTACTGCCGCATCACCCAGGCGGAGGGGCTGCTCTGCGACAATTGCGGCATGCGCCTGCCTCGCGCCAAGCCCACCGTGGCAGCGGCGCCTGGAAGACCTTCTGGCGACGACGATGGCTGGCGCTCTTGCGCATCGTGTCATACTCGCGTGCGGCCCGGTAAGGCCTGTCCGGAGTGTGGCACGCGGGCACAGGAGGAGGCATGAGCGAGGAGTCGGCTTCGGATTTCCGCGCGGAGTACGCGTGCAGTGAGGGCTGTGACTTCCGCGCCTCGCTGATGGACGTGGTGTACCGGTGCCCGCGCTGCGGCGGCCTGCTGGAAGTCGCGCACGACGTGAAGGCCCTGCGCACGGTATCCGCGGCGGAATGGAAGCGCCGTTTCGAGACGCGCTTCGGCTCCGCGCGCCTGCCGGATGGCTCGGGCGTGTGGGGCAAGCGGGAGTGGGCGTATCCGCAGCTTCCGGCGGAGGACATCGTCTCGCTCGGCGAGGGCCGCGTGCCGCTCAAGCCGTTGCCGCGCATGGCGGCGGAGCTGGGGCTGGCCGCGCTGGACTTGAAAGAGTGCGGCGTCTCGCCCACGGGCAGCTTCAAGGACTGGGGGATGACGGTCCTGGTCTCCGCGGTGAAGCACATGCGCGCCCGGGGCGTTCCGCTGCGCGCGGTGGCGTGTGCCTCCACGGGCGACACGTCCGCGGCGCTCTCCGCCTACTGCGCGGCGGCGGGGATTCCGGCGGTGGTGTTCCTGCCGCGCGACAAGGTGTCGCTCGCGCAGCTCGTGCAGCCCATTGCCAATGGGGCGCGGGTGCTGTCGCTGGACACGGACTTCGACGGCTGCATGAAGCTGGTGCAGGCGGTGACGGCGGACACGGGGCTGTACCTGGCCAACTCGATGAACTCGCTGCGCATCGAAGGCCAGAAGATGGTCGCCGTGGAGCTCTGCCAGGACCTGGGCTGGGAGCCGCCGGACTGGGTGGTGATTCCCGGCGGCAACCTGGGCAATGCCAGCGCCTTGGGCAAGGGCTTCGAGCTGATGCTGTCGCTGGGCCTCATCACCCGCCGGCCGCGCATCGCCGTGGCGCAGGCCCAGAAGGCCAACCCGCTGGTGCGCTCGTTCCGGGGCGGCTTCCAGGAGCTGGTGCCCCTGCAGGCCGAGCCCACGCTGGCGTCGGCCATCCAGATTGGCAACCCGGTGTCATTCAAGCGCGCGGTGAAGGTGCTCAAGGCGTTCGACGGCGTGGTGGAGGACGCCAGCGAGTCCGAGCTGGCCAACGCCGCCGCGCGGGCGGACCGCGAGGGGACCTTCACCTGTCCGCACACGGGCGTGGCGCTAGCGGCGCTGGAGAAGCTGGTGGCGCAGGGCGTGATTGCCCGGGGCTCGCGCGTGGCGGTGGTGTCCACCGCGCACGGCCTGAAGTTCGCCGACTTCAAGGTGGGCTACCACCGCGGCGCGCTGGCGGAGGTGACGAGCCAGTTCGCCAACCCGCCCGTGGAGCTGCCCGCAACGCTGGACGCGGTGAAGGGCGCGCTGGCGGACCTGGGCTGAACCTCGGGCCCGGTCCGCCCGGCGAGGGGCGCGTCAGTCCGGCTGGAGCGGGACGCGCTTCTCGATGGTGAGACCGAAGCCCGCGAGCCCGCGGTAGGTGACGTCCGAGTTGGTCATCACCTGGAGCGTGTGGATGCCCAGGTCCGTGAGAATCTGGCAGCCCATGCCCAGGTCACGCGACTCCTGCGGGCCACGCGTGGGGCCGCTGCTGCCGTCGTTGTTGCGCTTGTGGTGGATGCCGAAGTCGTCCCCGTGCATGCCTGGCAGGTACACCAGCACGCCGGAGCCTTCGCGGGCGATGCGCGCCAGCGCCTGATCCAGCAGCACGTTGCAGTTGCACGACGGGGAGCCGAACACGTCACCCAGGGCACAGGCCGCGTGCAGGCGCACCAGGGTGCTGGGCCGCGACGCCGGGTCGCCCTTCACCAGGACCAGGGACTTCACGCCGTCGGGCAGCCACGAATAGGTGAGGGCGGTGAACTCACCGTAGCGGGTGGTGACGGTCTGCTGGCCGGGCTCGCGGCGCACCAGCCGGTCCTTTCGGCGGCGGTACTCGATGAGGTCCGCGATGGTGATGAGCGACAGCTTGTGCTCGCGGGCGAAGACCTTGAGGTCCGGCATCCGCATCATGGTGCCGTCGTCCTTCACCAGCTCGCAGAGGATGCCGGAGGCGGACAGGCCGGCGAGGCGGGACAGGTCAACGGTGGCCTCGGTGTGGCCGGCCCGGCGGAGGACGCCGCCCTCGCGGTAGCGGAGCGGGAAGATGTGCCCGGGGCGCAGGAAATCATCGGCCTTGCTGGAGGGGTCCACCAGGGCGCGGATGGTCTTCGCGCGGTCCGCCGCGGATACGCCCGTGTGGGTGCCGTGGCGGTAGTCCACGGAGACGGTGAAGGCCGTGCGATGGGATTCGGTGTTGTCCGACACCATCTGCGGGAGGCGGAGCTCGTCCAGCCGCTCCGCCAGCATGGGCATGCAGACGATGCCGCTGGTGTGGCGCACCATGAAGGCCAGGTGCTCGGGCGTCACCTTCTCCGCGGCCATGATGAGGTCGCCCTCATTCTCGCGGTCCTCGTCATCGGCGACGATGACGAACTTGCCCTCCTGGATGTCACGGATGGCGTCGTCGATGGAGGAGATCTCGCTGGCGTGACTCATGGAGGTTTCGGTTCGGGCGGAGGGCTGCATGAGTCGCGCATGTAGCGTGGGCGACGGTGGCTCGCAAGCCAACCGGTAGCCGGGCGCATGTGGGGATGATGGCGCGGATGAGGTTGGCAGGGGGCCGTTGGAGGGCCTACGGCCGGTTGGTGGGTAGACGCCGACTCGACGCGACGGGCGCAGTGATGTAGGGTGCTTGGCGCCGTGATGACCTCCAATACCCAGGAACTCCGGGCTCGGCTCGACCAGCTCCAGGCCAGTCTTTCCACCCGTGAGAGCACGACACGCTTCGCCCGAGCGGGGGTGTCCACCGTCATTGCCCTCCTGGTGGGTGGGGCGTCGGGCAAGCTCTTCTACGATTCTCTTCGCACGCCGTTGCTGGCGTGGGCGGCGGCCCTGGTGTCCGTGTCGCTGCTCATCTACGCCTTCATCAGCTACCGCTCGGGCCGGAAGGTCCTGGTGGATGAGCTGAAGCAATACGAGTCGATGCTGGCCCTTCGCAGCGAGCTGCGGCTGGACGACCCCTCGGCGCTGCTTCCCCGGTGAGCGCCGCCAGGAAGAAGGCCACCGCGCGCCGTCCAGGGCGTTTCATCGTCCTGGAGGGACTGGATGGGGCGGGTACCACGACGCAGGTGGAGCGGCTCGCCGCGGCCCTGCGCGCGGAGGGGCACTCGGTGCTGACCACACGGGAGCCGTCTGACGGCCCCGTGGGGATGATGATTCGCCAGGCGCTCACGGGCCGGTTGGGACTGCCCGGTGGGGCGGGTCCGCTGGCGCCGGAGACGCTGGCGTTGCTGTTCGCCGCGGACCGGACGGACCACCTCACGGCCCGGGTGCTCCCGGCGCTGGCGGCGGGCCAGATTGTCCTGTGTGACCGCTACGTCCTGTCGTCCCTGGCCTACCAGGGCGCGTCGCTGCCCATGGAATGGGTGGAGGCGGTGAATGCGTGCGCGGTGTCGCCGGACCTGACGCTGTTCGTCGGCGTGGCGCCGGAGGTGGCGGCACGGCGCCGTAAGGCGCGCGGCGGGGCGGCGGAGTTGTTCGAGGCGGACGAGGCTCAGCGGCGGATTGCGAAGCAGTACGTGGCCGCCATCCGCCGCCGGGAGAAGCACGAGCGCATCGTCCACATCGACGGCGAGCAGGGCATCGAGGCCGTGACGACCGCGTCGTTGGTTGAGATTCGTAAGCTGCTGGCCCGCAAGCGCTGAACTGTCTGGGCCGGTATTCCCCGCCCGGCCCGAGCACGTCGCTCTTCTCGAGCTCATGCCGGGACTCGGGCAGGGCGGCTTTGATTTCATCGAGGCCCGCCCCTTCGTGGAGTTGTCTCCGGGCGGGCATGCCGGTCAGGCGGGGGGCGGTCAGAGGTCCAGCCGCTTCAGCCGCAGGGCATTGGCGATGACGGAGACGGACGAGATGCTCATCGCCGCGCTGGCAATCATGGGGCTCAGCAGCAGTCCGAAGAACGGGTAGAGGACCCCCGCCGCGATGGGGACGCCGAGCACGTTGTAGATGAACGCGAAGAAGAGGTTCTGGCGGATGTTTCGCACGGTGCCCCGGCTCAGGTGCCGGGCGCGGACGATGCCGCGGAGGTCACCCTTCACCAGCGTGACGGCGGCGCTCTCCATGGCGATGTCCGTGCCCGTGCCCATGGCGATGCCCACGTTGGCCTGGGCGAGCGCGGGCGCGTCGTTCACCCCGTCTCCGGCCATGGCAACCACGTGCCCTTCGGCCTGGAGGCGCTTCACCATCGCGTTCTTCTCCTCGGGGCGCACCTCCGCGTGGACTTCGTCGATGCCCAGGCGCCGGGCCACCGCCTCCGCCGTCGTCCGGCTGTCACCCGTGAGCATCACGAGGCGCAGCCCATCGGCACGGAGCTGCTGAACGGCTTCGGGGGTGCTGGCCTTCACCGGGTCGGCCACGCCCAGCAGCCCGGCCGGCTTGCCGTCCACGGCGACGAACATCACCGTCTGCCCTTCTCGCCTCAGGGCCTCCGCCCTCTCCAGGAACGCCCCTGCCTCGATGCCGAGTCCCTCGAGCAGCCGGGCATTCCCGAGCGCCACCTGCGCACCATCCACACGCCCCGTCACGCCCTGGCCCGTCACGGACTTGAAACCGTGCGTCTCAGTGAGGACGGCACCCCGTGCCTCTGCGCCCTTCACGATTGCGGACGCGAGCGGGTGCTCGCTCCCGCGCTCGATGCTGCCGGCCAGGTGGAGCAGCCGCGCCTCGTCGAAACCGGGGGCGGTCACCACCGTGGTGAGGCTTGGCCTGCCCTCGGTGAGGGTGCCCGTCTTGTCGACGACGAGGGTGTCCACCTTCGCCAGTTCCTCGAGCGCCGCCGCGTCCCGGATGAGGACGCCGGCCTGCGCGCCACGCCCCATGCCCACCACGATGGAGATGGGAGTGGCCAGGCCCAGGGCACACGGGCACGCGATGATGAGGACGGCCACGGCGTTGACCAGCGCGTGGGCGAGCCGGGGCTCTGGTCCCCACATGCTCCAGATGAACGCCGTGAGGACGGCGATGACCACCACCGCGGGCACAAACCACCCGGAGACGGTGTCGGCCAGACGCTGGATGGGGGCCCGGCTGCGCTGGGCCTCGGCCACCCGCTGTACGATTTGAGAGAGGAGCGTGTCGCGGCCGACGCGCTCGGCCCGCATCACGAAGCCGCCGGTGCCGTTGACCGTCCCTCCTGTCACCCGGCTGCCAGGTGTCTTCTCGGAGGGAATCGGCTCACCCGTCACCATGGACTCGTCCACGGCGCTCTCGCCCTCCAGGACCACGCCATCCACGGGCACCTTCTCGCCCGGTCGGACGCGGAGGCGGTCACCCACGTGGACCCCGTCCAGCGCCACGTCCTCTTCGCGCCCGTCCTCGCGCAGCAGCCGCGCCGTCTTCGGCGCCAGCCCGAGCAGCGCCTTCAAGGCTCCCGAGGTGGCATGGCGGGCCCGGAGCTCCAGCACCTGCCCCAGCAGCACCAGGGTGGTGATGACCGCCGCGGCCTCGAAGTACAAGGGCACGTGGCCACCGTGGCCGGTGAAGGCGTGGGGCAGGAGGCCGGGGAAGAAGGTGGCGAAGACGCTGAAGCCGTAGGCAGCGCCCGTCCCAAGGGCAATCAGCGTGAACATGTTGAGGTGCCGGTTGCGCACCGACGCCCAGCCCCGCTGGAAGAAGGGCCAGCCCCCCCACAGCACCACGGGCGTCGCCAGGGCGAACTGCACCCAGGCCATGAGCGGCCCTGGGATGAGTCGCTGGATGGGCTGGCCCGGAATCATCTCGGACATGCCCAGTACGAACACAGGAAGTGAGAGGACGACGCTCACCCAGAAGCGCCGCCGCATGTCGAGGTACTCCGGGTCGGGCGCGTCCTCAAGGGTGACGGTCCGTGGCTCCAGGGCCATGCCGCAGATGGGGCACGCCCCCGGCTCGGGCCGCACGATCTCCGGGTGCATCGGGCAGACGTACTCGGTGCGCGTCTGGAGGACTGGCTGTTCCGGCTCGAGGGCCATGCCGCACTTGGGGCAGGTGCCGGGATGGTCCTGCCGCACCTCCGGGTCCATCGGGCAGATGTACTGGGTGCCCGCGGGGGCAGGCTCCTGCGGCTGGGGCTCGGGCGCGAGGTACTTCCGCGGCTCCGCCGTGAACTTCTCGCGGCACTTCGGGTTGCAGAAGAAGTACGTGTGCCCCTCGTGCACGTGGCTGCCGCCCTTCGGTGCCTGGGGATCCACGAACATGCCGCAGACGGGGTCCTTCGCCTTGCCCTCCGGCAGGTGCGGAGGGTGGTGCCCGGTGTGAGCTTCTGGGGGGAGATGAGTCGTCATCGTCGCGATTCCTTTTGCCGGGATCACGAAGCACCCCGTTCCTTCTTACAGTTCCAAGCGAAGCGGCCTGTCGCCCGAAGCGGGCCCATGGCTGCCTGCCAGGAATGCTCTCAGGGCGAACCCGTGCGGCTTGTCAGCTCGGGTACCAAGCAACCCCGAGGCCAGCCGTGCCAACGGGCAAGTTCCGAGATTGACTCGGGTGTGCCTCCGTCCGGTGTAACCCGCGCTGTTACACTCGGGTGAGGTAGGTCACACCCAATTGGTGCGATGACGGCGGCGGGCTCGTGGCGGTGGCTCGCCGCCTCCAGTCGTGAGTGCGCCGATGCCCGCTACGGTTGACCGCCGTACCAAGACTTGCGCCACTCAATCAGCTGACCGATCTCCTTCGTCTGTGCGTCGATGATTCCGCGGGCAAGTGCACGAATCTCCGCGTTGCTGGTCCGCCGAAGCGCGACGCTCGCCATCTGAACGGCACCCGAGTGGTGCGGCATCATCGAATCGATGAACGCCTTGTCGACGTCCGGCTGTCGCGCGAGCTCGGCGGTCATCAGCATGCCGCTGTTTTGCATCTCGGACTCGCTCATCATCGTCGGCACATCCGAGGAGCCGAAGTGGGCCTGCTTGAGGGCCTTCAGTTCCTCGATTTCTCGACGTTGGTCCTGAATCATCTTCGTGGCCAGCGCCCGGAGCTCCTGACGCGTGCCGCGTTGCTCCTCGACCATGGCCATCTCGGTGGCCATCTGGTGGTGCGCGGCCATCATGTCGATAAACCGCTCGTCGGAATAGTTGCCGTCCACGACGAGCCGCTCGGGGGCAACGTCACCGTCCATGGACATGCCCTCGTGCGACTCGTCATCTCCACACCCCGCTACCGCTGCGAGGAAGACGACCGCCAGGGCGCTGCATAGCATTGAGGATTTCATACGTTCACAGCCTCCAGGTCGGACGCCTGGCATCCGCGGTGTGCCGGATTGCCAGAGGCGTCCGCCGCGCTGGATGCTGTGCATGGAGGTGGTCCGTGGCACCTGTGAGCGGCGGAGTTACAGGCCACCTCAGCGGGGAGCCACGGCAATCACCTCGTGCCTCGAGATGGGTCAGTTCTCGCGGAAGACAAGTCCGTTGGGCTGAGTGCCCACGGTGAGCGTCTTCCGAACGGTGCGCGAGGCGACGTCGACGATGCTGAGCGTCCCCGCGGTCTGGTTGGTGATGAATGCGGTGGCGCCATCGGCGGAGAACGCGATGCCATGGGCTCCGGCGCCAGTGGCCAGTTCCCCCTGACGTGTCGTCGTACCAGCGGCGAAGAAGATGACCTTGCCGTTGTCGGTGTCCGTCACCCAGAGGTCCCCATTGGGGGCCGTGGCGGCCATGGCCGGCGTGAAGCCCAGCGGATAGGTGCGCGCCACATCGAGGGTGTTGGCATCAATGCCGGTGAGGCTCTTGCCGTCCTCGTTGTCCACGTACATGAGGCCGTCGTTTCCCGGCCAGGCGCCGACCGGGTTGGCCCCGACGGTCACCGTCTTCACCACCGCCTTGGTGGCCGCGTTGATGACGGAGACGTTGTTGGAGTCGCCATTGGCGACGAAGGCGTAGCGCCCGTCCTGAGAGAACGTCACCTCCGCGGGCATATCGCCCACGTCGATTGTTTGCTTGGGCTCGAGCGTCTGGCTGTCGAGCACGACCACCGCGCCCGGCTTTGCCATCAGGGCCGTCCACACCTCGGTGCCGTCCGGCGAGAAGGCGCCGTTGTGGGTCATCACGTCGAACTGCCGCGTGGCCCGCGTCTTACCTGTCTTCGCGTCGAGCAGGAGGAGCTTGCCAGGCATGGTGTGACCGCCGTGCCCGCCGCCGTGCCCGCCGCTCAGGTCCATGCCGGGGACCGCCACCACGAGCAGGCTCCGGTCCGGGCTGAGGCTGATGTGGTGGGGATAGGTCATGTCCTTCAATCGAAGGGTGCTGGTGACCTCCTGCCGCTCCACGTCAATGACGCTGAGGGAGTTGCTGCCACCATTCACGACGAACACGGCGTCCTTTTCGAGGACGGGGAACGAGTTCGAGTCCTTGGCGGCGCAGCCACTCATCGCCAGCGCAGTCAGGAAGGGCATCATCCACAGTGTCGGCTTCATGCGTTCCATATCGACGGTCCTCTCGGCGGAATCGTGTCGGCGGCATCTACAGAAGCTGTGTTTGGTGGTGAATGCAGCTTGATTGCATGTATTGCTTAGGGTGACTCCTTGAAGTCATCGGAACGCAGGCCAAAGCGCTTGAGGAGCCGGTGGAGGCTCTCGCGCTCCATGCCCGCGCGTTCAGCAGCCCGCGTCACATTGCCCCCGAATTCCCGCAGCAGGGCGATGAGGTAATCGCGCGAGGCACGGTCCCGCGCCAGGTCCACCGCCTCCCGGAAGGGCATCTTCACCAGATGGTCTGCGGGCAGTGCTCCCTGTTGTCCGCCCGTGACTTCAGGGGGGAGTGCGTCAGGGCCCACCCGGGAGCCAGTGGTGATGGCCACCGCGCGTTCGATGGCATTCTCTAGCTGGCGCACGTTGCCCGGCCAGTTGTACCCAGTGAGCGCACGCAACGCGTCCGGCTCCAGGCCATCCACCGGCTGCCGGTAGGTCTTCGCCGCCTTCTGTACGAAGTGCATGGCCAGCAGGGGGATGTCCTCGCGCCGCTCCCGCAGGGACGGCAGATGCACCGGGAAGACATTGAGCCGGTAGTAGAGGTCTTCGCGGAAGCGGCCCGCAGTCACTTCGGCCTTGAGGTCGCGGTGGGTGGCGGTGATGACGCGTGCGTCGATGCGGCGCGCAACCGCGTCTCCGACACGGCGCACCTCCTTGTCCTGGAGCGTGCGGTTGAGCTTCACCTGGACGGACAGGGGCAACTCCCCAATCTCGTCCAGGAAGATGGTCCCCCCGGAGGCTGCCTCGAAGAGACCGGCCTTGGTCTCTACCGCGCCGGTGAAGGCGCCCCGGGCGTGACCGAACAGCTCGCTCTCGATGAGTTCGGAGGGCAGCGCGCCGCAGTTGACCGCGATGAAGGGCCGGTCCTTGCGTGGGCCGTGGTGGTGGATGGCCCGCGCCACCAGCTCCTTGCCCGTCCCCGTCTCCCCGGTGATGAGAACCGTGATGTCCAGCTCGGAGGCGCGCTCCAGCAGGCTGTAGAGCGCACGCATGGGCGCGCTCCTGCCAATGATGTTCTGGAAGCTGTAGATGCCCTCCAGCTCGCGCCGCAGTGAGGCGGCCTGCTCCTTGAGCCGCTTGCGCTCGATGGCGCGGGCGACCACCAGGGATGCCTCGTCCGGGTCGAAGGGCTTGGGCAGGTAGTCATAGGCGCCCTCCTTGATGGCCTCTACCGCCTTGGGGACGGAGGCGTACGCCGTCATCAGGATGACCTCGGTGGTGGGCGCGTGCTGCTTGACTGCCTTGAGCACCTCGAAGCCGTCCGCTCCCGGCATTCGGATGTCCGTCACCACCACGTCGAACGGCTGCGTCTGGATGAGGGAGAGTGCACGGCCTCCGTCTTCAGCCGTCCTCACGTGATACGCGTCACCGAGAATGCGGGTGATGAGGTGGCGCATGTTCTCCTTGTCGTCGACAACGAGAACACTCGGTCTGTCCGTCACGGCGTACTCCGGGGGAGATGCAAGGTGAATTCCGCACCACGTCCAGGCAGGTTGCGCGGCTGGATGCGGCCACCATGGGCCTGGGCGATGGCCTGCGACACCGCCAACCCCAGCCCGGTGCCATGGGGTTTGGTGGTGAAGAAGGGCTCGAACATCCGCTTCTGTGCCTCGGGAGAGAGGCCGGGCCCGCTGTCGCGGAAAGAAAGCGCCACCTCGTCATCGTGGGCGTGGATGGCCACGGTCACCTGTCCCGAGGGACCGGCGGCCTCCATGGCGTTCTTGACCAGGTTCGTGACCACCTGCCGCAGCCGCTGCGGATGGCCTGCCACCCGGGCTTCGCCTTCCACCGTCAAGGATGCCGCGGAGAGCTGGGCGGACTCCCGCTGCCGGGAGACGACTTCCTCCACCAGCTCTCGCAGCTCCAGCGTCTCGCCCGGGACCTGGAGTGGCCGCGACAGGTCGAGCATCCCCTCCACGATGTCACGGCAGCGCAGCGTCTCCTCTTCGATGATGCGCAGGTCGTCCGCGAGCGCCCCCTCCGCCTTGCGCTGAAGCAGGCGCACGTAGCCGAGGATGACCCCCAAGGGATTGTTGATTTCATGCGCCACGCCCGCCGCCAGGCGGCCGATGCCCGCCAGCCGCTCGCTTTGAACCAGGCGCTCCTGGTGCTCACGTAGCGCGGCGGTCATCCGGTTGAACTGCTGCGCCAGCCTTCCGAACTCATCCGGGCGGTCCAGCGCGATACGAGTCATGAGGTCGCCCGCGGCGATACGGGCCGCGCCGGCCTCCAGCAGCGAGACCGGGCGGGCCACCGAGCGGCCGATGTAGAGACCTACGCCCGCCGCGAGCAGGGCGGCAGCGGCCAGGATGGCGACCGTCCACTGGAAGCTGGCGTGCTGGACAGTGCTCGCGTGCTCCTCGAAGTTGCCAATGGCGCGCTCGTAGTGCGAGGCCAGGGTGTCCGCGCTCTCCTGGATGACGTCGACCAGTTCCAGGGCCCTGGCGTGTTCACGGGCCGCGGTGGCATGGTCCTCGCGCAGCACGGCTGGCACGAGCGCCTCGCGGAAAAGCCGGTCCAGCTCCGTCGTGGTGCGGCGCATGGTCTCCACCTGGGCGCGTTCCTCGGAGGTGGTGGCCTGGGCTTGGACCGCTTCGAGCCGCTCCATGGCACGGTGATAGGCGCTGTCGTAGAGCGGCAGGTGGCTGGCGTTGCCGAGGATGACGGTGTGAGCCTGGTGTGCGTAGAGGTCCCTTACCGAGGTCGCGAGCGACAGCGTGGTGCGCACGGCCGTTTCCTGCCGCCGCACGCTGTGCAGGGCCTCGTGGATCTCCGCCATGCCCTCGAGCGCGGCATAGGCTGCCGCGCCGAAGGCCAGGACGAGGAGCGAGAAGGCGGATAAGAGCCTGCGAGCGGTTCCGGACACGACATCCCCTGGCGAACGAAGGTAGGGGTTTAGCAACAGGCAGGCCAATGTGGTGCGCGCTGCAAGTGGCTGAACTCATTCCTGGGCGGCGTTCCCTCATCGTTGCGAGAAAAGGGCCGGGTGTGACCTGGCTGGTCACACTGTAATGGGCCGGGGGCTCGACTTCAGGTCTGGCGAGCGCGGCCCTTTTGGAATGGCGTGGCTCGCTTAGTGGGAACCCTCCGCATGGACGTCCACGAGCGTCATCATCCCGGCCTCGGCGTGCTCTTGGATGTGGCAGTGGAGCATCCAGGCCCCCACGTCCTGCGGGAACATCGCCACATCCACCGTCTCCCTTGGACGAATCAGCACGGTGTCGCGCCAGTGTCCCTCGTCCACCGATGCGCCATTGCGCGCCACCACGCGGAAGAACTGGCCATGCACGTGCATGGGGTGCAGGCGGGACGACTCGTTGACGAAACGCAGCGTGGCCCATTGGTGGGCAGGGAGCCGGTAGACCTTGTGATGCGCGGAGGCATGCTCCCCTTCGTGGTGGAACGCCTCGTCATTGATGGTCCACTCGATGCCGAAGGGGCCTCCCCGCCTCGCATTCAGCCGGAAGGTCTCCGCGGGTTGCAGTGCACGCGCTGGAGAGAGGTCAGGGCTCGGGGGCGGGGCAACTGCTGCCACTTCGGGCGGCCGCACGACCTCTCCAGAGACCACCAGCGTTGCGAGAGGGAACGGCCTGCGTGTGAAGTGGTCCATCACCTCCATGCGCGGGTTGCTCAGCGCCTCGGGAACGGTGAAGTCCAGGTCGACGCGGTTTCCTGGAGCGAGCTCCAAGCGGGAGGCCGGCAGCGGCCGGTCCGTGGCCAACCCGTCGATCGCGATGACCGATGCGCCCAGCCCTTCGAAGGAAGGCGCGAACACGCGCCCGTTTGCAACGTTGACCATCCGCAGCCGCACCCGCTCGCCGGGCTGCAGCGGGACTTCTGGCTGGACAGTCCCGTTCACCGTGGAGACCTGCCCCCAGCGGCCGTCGTGCGCGAGGTCGTGGCGCGTGTTGAATCGGCCATCAATCTGGCCACCCGCGTCGAGTCGCCAGTCGTCGAGCACCCAGACGAGCTCGCGTGAGAAAGGGCCGGGCTTCTGTTCCTCCACGATGAGCACGCCGAACAGCCCTCGCTCGACCTGCTCGCTCCCGCGCAGGTGCGGGTGAAACCAGTAGGTTCCTGCGTCCTTCACCTTGAACTCATAGACGAAGGTTCCCCCAGGTGGGATGGGAGGCTGGGTCACCCCGGGCACGCCGTCCATTCCGTTCGGAAGCCGGATGCCGTGCCAGTGAATGGTCGTCGGCTGCGGCAGCTTGTTGGTGAATCGCACGCGGACCGTGTCGCCATGGGTGGCGCGAAGGGTGGGGCCGGGGACCTGGCCGTTGTAGGCCCAGACCTCCAGACTCCGGCCATCCAGGAGCGGGAGGGCTGTCGGGGCCGCGACGAGCTCGAACTCGCGCACGCGGCCCGTGGACGGGATGTCTTCAGGGTAGGGCGGTGCCGCGCGCGGCTGTCGGAGCGTCGCCATGGCGGCGTCATCCTCCTGGCCGAGGCCGAGTGCCGCGAGCGTTGCGAGGACGGCAACGACAACTGCCGCGAGGAACCAGCGATTGCGATGCATGAAGCCTCTTCACGAATGGATGGATGCTGCGAGCGAAGAGGGGACCAGGCCGCCGTGGTGGCGTGGCCCGGCCCCCCAGGCGCGCGGCCTCGGCGCGCAGCCTGCCCGGAACGGCGGTCTACTGGATGGTGACGAGCCCGCTGATGTGGTCCATCGCGCAGGCGTAGCGCAGCGTGCCCGACTCGCTGGGGGTGAACTCCACGGTCACCGGCGTGTCCATGGGGAGCGGCTTGTTGATGCCCAGGTCGGCCATGACGATTTCCGTGGCGCACGTCTTGGCCGTCTTGCGCGTGACCACGAGGCGGACGGGCTGCCCCGCCTTCACCTTCACGTTCGAGGGCTCGAAGCCCTTGGGGGTCACCGTGAGGTCCACGGTCTGGACGCCATTCCTGGTGGCCGGGGCCGAGGCGGGCTTCTGTGTGGGCGCAGCGGCCTTCTTGGCCGTGCATTCGTGCGCGGAATGCTCGCCGTGCTTGGCGTGCTCGCCGTGCTTGGCGTGCTCGTCACACGCGACCGCGGGGGCCGCGGCGATCAGGGGGAGTGCAGCAAGGAGTCCCATCAGGCTCTTCTTCATCGCTTGGTTGCTCCCAGAGTGAGGATGCCCTCGGGGACGTCCGGCATCCTGTGAGTTCGGTCCGCCGGAGCACAACGCGTGCCGAGGACTGAACGCGCCTGTTCATGCGGGGTTGCCGTGGCGCGGCACCTGTTCGGAGTACCCGGATGGGTTTCGCTGTAACCGTCACGGTCACAGGTGGAGCGTGAAGCGGCGTCGTTCCACGGAGCTGTGAAGTGCCGTTCATGGCCGGCACGCTGCGGGTGGCGCACGAGGCGCTGGCCACCGCGGTTGGACCGCTTCGCGGGTGTAAGCCTTTCGGGGGAGGTGCGTCAGTGGGGTGACCCGCTAGCTCGCGGGCAGGAGGAAGCCCCATGAATGCCGTTGAAGCAGCCTCGTCCCGGTCTCCCGCGGGCGCCCTGGAGCGGATGGACCTCGCCGTGTCGGGTATGACGTGCGCCGCGTGCGCGCGCCGCGTGGAACGCACTCTGAGCGAGGTGGAGGGGGTCCAGGAGTGCAGCGTCAACTTCGCCACCCGCCGGGCCAGTGTCCTCTTCGACGCACGGGCCACGTCCGTCAGCGCACTGGCCGATGCGGTGGCCGACGCCGGCTATCGCGCCGAGGTGCCGCAGGCTTCCACCACTGAAGAGACGGACGCCGCGGAGGAGCGAGGGCTGCGGCGCCGGCTCGCCGTGGCCGTGCTCTTCGGCTTGCCGGTGGTCGTGCTGGCCATGTCCCACGGAGCGCTCGACTTCACCGGTTCCACCTGGGTGCAGCTCGGCCTGACGCTGCCGGTCATGGCGTACAGCGGTGGTCCCATCTTCCGGGCGGCGTGGGGCGCGTTGCGGCACAGGTCGGCCGACATGAACGTCCTGGTGGCGCTCGGGACCGGCGCGGCTTTCATCTTCTCGGTGGTGGCCACCGTGTGGCCGACATTCATCGTCACCGGGGACCATGGAGGTCATGATGGGCACGGCGCCGCACCTCCCATCTACTTCGAGGCGGCGGCCGCGGTGATTGCCTTCGTGCTGCTCGGGCGCTTCCTGGAATCGCGAGCACGCACCCGGGCAGGGGATGCCATCCGGCGGCTTCAGGCGTTGGCCCCTTCCATCGCCACCGTGCTGGAGAATGGCGTCGAGCGAGAGGTTCCACTCGCCGAGGTGCGGGTGGGGGACCATGTGGTGGTGCGTCCGGGGCAGTCCATCCCCGTCGATGGCTCCGTCGTGGACGGGGCCTCCTCGGTGGACGAATCCATGCTCACGGGGGAAAGCCTGCCGGTGGAGAAGGCGGCGGGTGCGGAGGTCTTCGCAGGGACGATGAACGGCACGGGCCGCCTGGTCTTCCGCGCGGCCAAGGTGGGGAGTGACACCGCGCTCCAGCAGATTGTCCAGGTGGTGGAGCGGGCCCAGGGCACCAAGGCGCCCATCGCGCGCCTCGCGGACGTGGTGAGTGGCGTCTTCACTCCGGTGGTGCTGCTCATCGCCATCGCCACGTTCGCGGCCTGGTTCGTCCTGGCCCCCGAGGAGACGCGCCTGACGATGGCCCTGCTCAACGCGGTGGCTGTGCTGGTCATCGCTTGCCCGTGCGCCCTGGGCCTGGCCACGCCCGCGGCGCTCATGGTGGGGATGGGGCGGGGTGCGCAGCTCGGAGTGCTGGTGAAGAGCGCCGCTTCGTTGGAAGGCGCGAGCCGTATCGACACCGTGGTGCTCGACAAGACGGGCACGCTGACCCAGGGGCGCCCGGCGGTGGTCCGCGTCCTCACCGCGAGCGGCATGACGGAGGAGGAAGTGCTGACCCTCGCCGCCGCGGCCGAGTCCGCGAGCGAGCATCCGCTGGCCCGTGCCGTCGTGTCCGAGGCCTCCAACCGAGGCCTGAAGGTCGGCACGCCGGAGTCGTTCACCGCCACGCCTGGACATGGCGTGGAGGCCCAGGTTGGCGGGCGCAGGGTGCTCGTGGGCAGTCGTCGGATGCTGGACGGGCAGGGCGTGTCCGGGAGCGAGGACGCCGAGCGAGTGCTCACGGCGGGCGGGCAGACGCCCGTGCTCATCGCGGTGGACGGGCGCTGGGTAGGCGCCATCGGCATCGCGGATCCTGAGCGGGAGGAGGCCGCCACGGTGGTCCAATCCCTGCGGAGCATGGGGCTGCACGTGGTGATGCTCACGGGTGACCATGAGGGACCGGCCGCGCGGGTGGCGCGCGCGCTCGGCATCGACCGGGTCTTCGCCGGTGTACTGCCGTCCGGCAAGGCGCATGTGGTGCGTGCGCTCCAGGCGGAGGGACGGCGCGTGGCCATGGTGGGGGATGGCATCAACGACGCGCCGGCCCTGGCGGAGGCGGACCTCGGCGTTGCCATGGGGACGGGGACGGACGTGGCCCGTGATGCCGCGGGCGTCGCGCTGCTGCGCTCCGATTTGCGAGGACTGCCGGCGGCACTCGGCCTGGCTCGCACCACGATGCGGGTCATCCGACAGAACCTGTTCTGGGCCTTCCTCTACAACGTGCTTGGCATCCCGGTAGCGGCGGGGCTGCTCTACGGCCTGACAGGCTGGCTGTTGTCACCGATGCTGGCGAGCGTGGCCATGTCCCTGTCGAGTGTGTCGGTGCTGCTCAACAGCCTGCGTCTGCGGCGCCTGCGCCTGCCTGCGCCCCAGGCGGCCTGAGCCAGACCTTCCTCACGAAGTCCCCACGGCGCCACGGTCCTCCATTCGGGACCGTGGCGTTCGTGCATTCACGGCACCTGTAAGAGCCCGGCGCCTGACCCGTCAACAGGGGTGAACGCGGTGGACATGAGGGCGCGACCTGCTCCCTGGCCCGCCGCGCGGAACCTGCGTCCAGGGAGAGAGCGTCATGTTGGATTCAATCGAAGTGGGAGTCGTCTCTGGCAGCGTGCTGGCCGCGGCGGCCACCGTCCTGTTCTTCTTCGGCCCGCGCCAGCGCACCCGGGCCCGGAGCGAGGTCGGCGGCGCGCAGGAAGTGGACCTGATGGTGGACGGCGGCTACCGCCCCGACCGCATCGTGGTGCGCGCGGGCGTACCGGTGAAGCTCAACGTCCTGCGCACGGACCGCTCCGCGTGCTCGGAGCAGATCGTGCTCGGCGACCTCGGCGTCTCGCGCACGCTGCCCACCGGGCGCGTGGTGACCATCGACCTGCCCGCGCTTACGCCCGGCGCGTACGACTTCACCTGCGGCATGAGCATGCTGCGCGGCCGCCTCATCGCAGAGGTCTGAGCCCGGACCTGTAAGTCGCCGGCCCCTGCCGCGTCCAAGGGGCCGAAGCCGGTCACCTGCTCCGAAAGGAATCCCATCATGAAGAAGCTCCTCGTCCTCTCCTTGTTGTCTCCGCTCACCGCCTGCGCCGCCGCTCCCTGGAGCGCGCTCGACGAGGATTCCGCGTCGCCCACTTCCCTGCGTGCGCCGGAGGCCCCCCGTCCGAATCTGGTCGCTGTGCTGACAGATGCGGATCCGCTGCGCGCGCCGTCTGGGATTGCCTCCGACGACGGAGTCCAGGGGAACGACCACGCGGGCCATCAAGGGCACCCAGGCGGTCATGGTGGCACCGCTCGGCAAGGCAACGCGACGGGGCATGGCTCTGGGCACTCTGGCCATGGTGGGCACTCGGGCCATGGTGGACACACGGGGCATGGCGCGAAGCAGGGGAGCGCTCACGATGGACACGGGGGGCACTCCGATAGTGCCCCGGATGCCGGCAGTCCCGCCCCCAGCCACGACCATCACCAGCACTAGCCGCCCGCGACGGAGAGAGAGGCACCATGAAGACCTGGTCATCGTCACGCTGGAAGCGGCCCGCCGCAGGTACCCTCGTGGCATCCATGCTCACATTGGGGGGATGCGTCACCGTTCCCCTGGCGAATGATGCGCGTGACGTGCACACGACGCTCAGCGCTCGTTGGACGCCTGGGGACCCGATGGCCGGGCTCACCAGCGAGGCCCTCCGGGGAGAGGACGCGGACGCGGCCGTGCGGGCGCTGCTGGCCCAGCCGCTCACCGCCGACACGGCCGTCCGCATCGCCCTGCTGAACAACCGCGACCTGCGCGCCGCGATGCACGCGCTGGGCGTCGCCACTGGCAACCTGGTGCAGATGAGCCTTCCTCCCAATCCAGAGGTGGAGCTGGAAATTCGAAAGCCCACCCGTGGCGCGGAGCCTCTGCAGGGGGACATCGGGCTCGAGTACGACCTGTCCGAGCTCATCCTCCTGCCGCAGCGTCGCGGGGTGGCCCAGGCCGAGCGCGCGGCCGAGCGCGCACTCACGGCGGGCGAGGTGCTGCACCTGGCCTACCGTACGCGCCTGGGCTTCTACGAGGTCCAGGCCCGGCACCAGCAACTGGAGTTGCGCAACCGGGCGCTGCAGGTCGCACAGGCGGGCTACGGCACGGCGGTGGAGCTGGAGAAGGCGGGCAACGTCCGCGCGCTGGAGGTGGCCACCGAGCGCTCCGCCGTGGAGTCCGCGCGCCTGGCCGTGGCCGAAGCCGAGAACGCCCTGCTGGACTCGCGCGAGGCCCTCAACGTGTTGCTGGGCCTCTTCGGTCCCCGCACGCAGTGGACGGTGGAGTCGCCGCTGGCCGACCCAGTCAACGACCTGGATTCGGGGGAGGGGCTGGAGGCGCGCGCTATCGAGGCGAGCCTCGACCTGGCCGAGCTGCGCGGCCGGATGGAGGCCGCCGACCGGCGCCACAGGCTCGCGCGGACGGAGGGGTTTCTGCCCCACCTGTCCGGCGGCTTCCACGGCGAGAAGGACGAGGACCGGTGGGAGATGGGGGCGCACCTCACGGTGGGGCTGCCGCTGTTCGACCGCAAGCAGGGCGTGCGCATGGCGGCCCTTTCTTCGCGCGAGTCCCTGAAGGCCCGTTACGAGGCCACGGCCACCGCCATCCGCGCCTCGCTGCGCCAGGCCCGCGGCCGAGTGGAGTCCACGGAGCGACGGGCGCGGCACGTCCGTGACGTGCTCCTGCCGGCCCGGCGCCAGGTGCTCGACGAGACGTTGCTTCAGTACAACGCCATGCAGGTGGGCGTCTTCGAGGTGCTGCGTGCCCAGGCCGCCGTGACGGACACGGCCAGCACCTACGTGGAGACGCTGCTCGACTACCACCGCGCCCGCTCGGCGCTGGAGCAACTCCTGGCGGGCCGTCACCAAGGCTTGGAGCTGGGCTCCATCCGCGTTTCGTCGATGAGCGCGAGCTCCGGTCCGGCCGCCGCGGCGGACGCGCACTGACCTTCGCATTCACCGCACTTCGACATTGAGAGGACACACCACCATGGACCGCAGGCAGTTCATTCAGCTCGGCGCACTCGCTGGGGGCACGCTGGTCGCAAGCCAGGCCTTCGCGCAAGGACAGTCCCACACCGTGCCTTCCGCGCCCGTCAGCGCACGCGCCAGGACGCCGAGCATCGTCGCTCCGGGCGGGCAGGTGGCCGTCACGACGCCCAACGGCTCCACGCTGCCCTGGAGGAAGGTGGGGGGCGTGAAGGTGGGCCACCTGGTGGCCATGCCCGTGAAGCACACCTTCGCCCCTGGGCTGGAGGTGGAAGCGTGGGGCTACAACGGCTCGACGCCAGGGCCCACCATCGAGGCGGTGGAGGGAGACCGCCTTCGCATCTACGTCACCAACCGGCTGCCCGAGCCGACCACCGTGCACTGGCACGGGCTCATCATTCCCAATGGCATGGATGGCGTGTCCGGGCTGAACCAGCGCCCCATCGCCCCCGGAGAAACCTTCGCCTACGAGTTCACGCTGAACCAGCCGGGCACGTACATGTATCACCCGCACTACGACGAGATGACCCAGATGGCGCTGGGGATGATGGGCATGTTCATCGTCCATCCGAAGCGTCCGCGCGGCCCGCGAGTGGTCCGCGACTTCGCGCTGATGACGCACGAGTGGAAGGTGCTTCCAGGCATGCGCCGGCCGGACCCCAACGCGATGAGCGACTTCAATGTCCTCACGTTCAACTCCAAGGCCTTCCCGGCCACCGAGCCGCTCGTCATCGGGCGCGGGGAGCGCGTGCGCATCCGCCTGGGGAATCTGTCCGCCATGGACCACCACCCCATTCACCTGCACGGCCTGTCCTTCGAAATGACGGGGACGGATGGGGGCTTCGTCCCCGAGTCCGCCCGCTACCCGGAAACCTCAATCCTGGTGCCGGTGGGGAGCACCCGGGTCATCGAGTTCGTCGCGGACGAACCGGGTGACTGGGCCATGCACTGCCACATGACCCACCATGTGATGAACCAGATGGGACACGCGGCCCCGGTGACGCTGGGCGCTGACGCACGGGCCATCGACCGGCGGGTGCAGGCGCTGGTACCGGGGTACATGACGATGGGGCAGGATGGCATGGGCGGCATGGAAGAGATGGGCATGCCAATGCCGGCCAACAGCATTCCCATGAAGGGCGGCAAGGGGCCCTTCGGCCCCATCGACATGGGCGGCATGTTCACGCTCCTCAAGGTGCGCGAGAACCCGGACACCGAGGATGGGAGCGGCTGGTACGTGCATCCGAAGGGGACGGTGGCGGAAAAGGCCGACCCGGTGCGCATGGACGCGGACGGCATCAATCCGGACGTGCGCTTTGGTTGATGGCGAAGGGGGCGGAGGACGGCTTGCGCCAGGTCCTCCGTCCCTGTACCTGAACGGCATGAGTGACATGAATCAGGGAGCGGGTGCGGAGACCGATGGCGTGGTGCGGCCCCTGTCCGCCGACGTCATTTCCAGTCTGGTGGAGAACCACCGGGAGTTCTTGCGCTTCCTCGAGCGTCGGGTTGGGAGCCGCGCGGTGGCGGAAGACATCCTTCAGGATGCGTTCGTCCGTGGCATGGGCAAGGCGAAGGCGCTCCGCGAAGATGAGTCGCTGATGGCTTGGTTCTACAGCGTGCTGCGCAACGCGGTCATCGACCATTACCGGCGTCGTGGCACGACGGAGCGCGCGCTGGCTTCGCTGGCCAGCGAGCTCGAGGAGGGCCATGCACCGGAAGCGGAACTGGCGCAGGCTGTTTGCCAGTGCGTGGGCCGGCTGGCCGGCACCCTCAAGCCCGAGTATGCCGAGGCGCTGCGACGTGTAGAGGTGGAGGGCGTCAGCGTCCCGGCTTTCGCCCTGGAGGCGGGCATCACGTCCAACAACGCGGCGGTGCGACTGCACCGTGCTCGCAAGGCGCTCAAGAAGCAGTTGGAGGTTTCGTGCGGTACGTGCGCCTCGCACGGCTGTCTGGACTGCACGTGCGCGACGCAGGGCACCGAGAAGAAGGCCGGGGGCTGCGGGAGCGCGAAGGCATGACCTGACCGCGGCTCCCAAGCGACATGCCCGGCTGTTCCAATCGATGGGCGCAGCCAGGCCGCGCGGAGCCCGAGTCCTTCTGGGCTTCACGCGCAGGCTGGCTGTCATTGCCGCGACGGCGGCTCACATGAGGGACTGGGTGTGGGGAGGGGCTCGTGGTGCGGACGGGCAAGGGGCCCGTCCGCACACGGGGGCAGCTCATGCGGTGGGGGCGGACTCGTACCCGGCGTCGCGGAGCGCCTCGATGAGGATGTTGACGTTCGCGGTCGCGGCGTCGTGTTTCACGAGGACCTGGCGGTTCTCGAACCGCACGTTGACGTCCTGCACGCCTTCGACTTTCCGCAACGCGGTGTTGATGTGGCTGACGCAGGACCGGCAGGACATTCCCTCGACCTTCAGGAGGGTCTCATCATTCGGGTTCATCGGGTGGCTCCATCATCAAGCGGCGTTCATCGCCGGCTCGAAGAGGGAGACGCGGACCGTCGCGGGTACTTACAGTCGCGCGGCGCATCACCCGCGCGGCGCCGAGCTCACTGCCGACAACCGGTGTGAAAACCCCAAGGGCTCCAGGCCAGCGCGCCCGCGCCTGCCTGGGCGCCCCGCGCGCATGTTGCCTGCGACAGACGGTCCGGTTGCAGAGGAGTCCTGTGCTCTCAACCTTGCCTGGGGAGAGGGGGAGGCCCGGCATGGCGCGGAAGAGTGGCAAGGGGAAGACGTCCGAGGGGCAGCAGGGCGGCGACGGGCAGTCGGCGGCGGTCTCCGGTGGAATGAAGACGTACCACGAAGGAGAGCGCTTCCCCGGCCGCATTGGCAGGACATGGGAGGAGTCCGAGCCGGCCTTTCCCGTGCCTCCCGAGGCGCCGAAGGGGGCGCCGAACATCCTGTACATCATCCTCGACGACGTCGGTTACGGGGCGTGTGACACGTTCGGCGGCCTGGTCGAGACGCCGAACATCACGCGGCTCGCCGGCAACGGTCTCCGGTACACCAACTTCCACACGACGGCCCTCTGCTCGCCGACGCGCGCGTGCCTCTTGACGGGGCGCAACCACCACTCGGTTGGCATGGCCAACATCACCGAGCTCGCAACCGGCTTCCCTGGCTACGACGCGCGCCAGAAGCCGGACAAGGCCGCCATTGGCGCGATGCTCCACCAGCACGGCTACGCGTCGTTCGCGCTCGGCAAGTGGCACAACACGCCGTCGGAGGAGTCCGGCCCCTCCGGTCCGTTCGACCGGTGGCCCGACGGGCCGCTCTTCGGGTTCGACCGTTTCTACGGCTTCATGGGCGGTGACAACAACCAGTGGTACCCGAAGCTCTACGCGGGGCGCGAGGCCATCGACCCACCGCGCCTGCCGCAGGAGGGCTACCACCTGTCGGAGGACCTCGCCGACAAGACGGTCGATTTCATCTCGAACCATGCGTCGTTGACGCCCGAGAAGCCGTGGCTCGCCTACCTCGCGTTCGGCGCCTGCCACGCCCCCCACCACGTCTGGCCCGAGTGGATTGAGAAGTACCGTGGCAAATTCGACATGGGGTGGGACCGCTACCGCGAGCAGGTGCTGGCGCGGCAGAAGCAACTGGGCGTCATTCCGGCCAACGCCGCGCTCGCGCCCATGCTCGAAGGCGTGCCCAGGTGGGATGATTTGTCGGACGACCAGAAGCGGCTCTTCGCGCGGATGGCCGAGGTCTACGCCGCCTTCCTGTCGCACGCGGACGCGCAGATTGGGCGCGTCGTCGAGTACCTGGAGCGATCGGGCCAGCTCGACAATACGTTGCTCTTCGTGTTCATCGGCGACAACGGCTGCTCCGGCGAGGGCACGAACTCGGGCCTCTTCAACGAGGGCGCGTTCGGCACGGAGCGCCCCGAGAAGGTCGAGACGCTGGAGGGGAACCTCCAGCGGATCGACAGGCTCGGGCAGCCGGGCTCCTATAACCACTTCCCGGTGGGGTGGGCACTGGCGATGAATGCACCGTTCAAGCTCTGCAAGCAGTACACGCACTTCGGTGGGACGCGGAATCCCCTCGTGGTGCACTGGCCCAAGGGCATCCAGGCCCGAGGTGAAATCAGGACGCAGTTCCACCACGTCATCGACATCGTCCCCACCATCCTGAAGGCCGCCAGGATTGAGGCGCCCGCCGTCGTCAACTCCGTCTCCCAGGCGCCGATGGAAGGCGTGCCGATGAATTACTCGTTCGACGACGCGGACGCGCCTACGCATCACCCGACGCAATATTTCGAGATGCTGGGCAACCGCGCCATCGTCAACGGGAAGTGGAAGGCCGTCACCTACCACGGCCGCAAGCCGTGGGAGAACCATGCGGCTTGGTCCTTCGACGAGGACCACTGGGAGGTCTACGACCTCGAGAAGGACCCGACCGAGTGCCACGACCTCATGGCGCAGCGGGATCTGTTGAAGCAAGATGACCCGGCCGTGAAGCGGATGATTCATCTGGTCGGCCTGTGGTGGGCCGAGGCCGGCCGCTACAACGTGCTCCCGCTCGATGACCGGTTCCAGGAGCGCCTGCTGGGCCGGGCCGAGCTGGCCAAGAAACGGACGCGGTTCTCATTCAAGCTGGGGGCGGTACGGATTCCCGAGGCCGCGGCGCCCGACACGAAGAACCGCTCCTGGGCCATGACCGCCGAGATTGAAATCCCCGAGCAGGGCGCCGAGGGTCCCATCGTCGTGATGGGCGGCGACACCGCCGGGTGGTCCCTCTACCTGAAGGGCGGCGTCCCCACGTTCTGCTACAACTTCGCCGCCGTCGATTACACATACATCCGTGCACCGCAGAAGCTCGGTCCGGGCCGCCACACGCTCCGCTTCGAGTTCGAAATCCAGCCCGAGCATCGAACCGACACGGGCAAGCCCGTCATCTACGGCGCCGGAGGCATGGGCCGCCTCGCGGTGGACGGCAAGTGGGTCGCCGAGGGCAGGATTCCGCAGACGATGGCGTTCATGTACAGCCTCGACGAGACGTTCGACGTCGGCTGCGACAAGGGAGCGCCCGTGACCGACGAGTATGAGCCGCTCGCGGCCTTTACGGGCAAGGTCGTCGAAGTCACCATGGACCTGCATCCGGAGGCGGCGTTGGAGCCCGCACGCCACACGGAGGCTCAGGTCACCCAGGCGATGGCCCGGCAGTGAGGGGCACGCTCACCTTCGTAGCTCGAAGGTGACCGTCACGTCGCCCGCGCCCAATGCCGCCGCGAGCCCCGATGCGTCGTCCACCTTGCCAATTGGCGTGTAGCTGTAGGGCGTGGAAAACGTTTTATAAAATAGCACCACAGAGTTGGATCCGTACAGCTTGAGATCGCCAGTCTGGACCATCCCTGGTTTCGATGCGTCCATGGGTAGATGGTTTGGGAGGTGGTGATATTTCTCGTTTGAATTCAAGTCGGTCATTTTCAATGTAAGCGGCAGCATCGATTTGAAGGCCGTCACTGTTTCGTTGTCGTAAAGCGTGGCGGTAAAAACCGCCGAGCCAACCGTCATGTGCATGCGGGTAGACGGCGGGTTGGGAGATGAGCCTGAGTCTTCAGGCCGCGGCGGTGCCTGGTTCGCGCAGACGCAGCCAACGAGCAGAGAGAAGAGCGCGAGTCTGAGTATTCTCATTGCTGGCCGATGCAATCCGGTGTCTCCTGCGGCCTCAGCGCGCCGTATATCCGCCGTCGACCGGAAGTGCCACGCCAATGACGAAGCTTGCGCCGGGGCTGCAAAGCCAGAGCACTGAGGCTGCAATCTCCTCGGGCTCGCCCAAGCGCCCGATTGGCTGATTCGCGATGGCCCCTTCGAGCTCCAGTTCACCCTTGGCCAGCATGTCCGTGACCATGGGGGTCGAAATGGTTCCCGGACAGATGGCGTTGATCCGGATGCCTCGGGGCGCGTATTCGAGCGCAGCGCTTCTCGTAAGGCCGATGACCCCGTGCTTCGACGCGTGATAGGCCGCTCGACCAGGCAGGCCGACGAGGCCACCGAGCGACGAGCAGTTCACGATAACTCCGCTGCCTTGCTGGCGCATCTGCTTGAGCTCGTGCTTCATGCAGGCCCAGACCCCCCGAAGGTTGACTCCGTTGACTCTGTCGAACAGGTCACCGCGCTCATCCGCGGCATCCGTGGGAGGCGCCTGGATGCCAGCATTGTTGAACGCCATGTCCAACCGGCCATAGGCATCAATGGCCCGCTTGACCATGGCGGCGACCTGGTCCTCGTCGGATACGTCGCAGGTGACCCCGAGCGCGGCATGACCGGCCGACGTCAGCGCGTCGACAGCCGACTTGAGGGCCGCCGTATTGACATCTGCAAGTACCACTGAGGCGCCGGCTGCCGCGAAGGCTTTCGCAGTGGCGAGGCCCATTCCAGAGCTCGCGCCGGTGACGAGTGCTACCTGGCCTTTGAAGTCGTATGTGGGATTCATGTTTGTTCCTCTGTCTCTACCTGTTGGTTTCGATGACGAAGCGATAGCGAGCCTTCTTCTCGACGACCTTGGGCCACGCTTCGTTGATGCCCGTCATGGGGATTTTCTCAATCTCGGGCCTGATGTTGTTGAGTGCGCAGAAGTCGATCATGTCCTGCGTTTCACGGATGCCAACCGTGTTTGAACCGGCGATGGCATTGCGATACAGGACGAGGCTCATCTGGCCGACGTCAACGGTGTTCACGGTCTTTCCCACACCGACCCTGCAATAGGTCGCGTCCCGCTTCAGTAGCGGAACGAAGCGATTCAGATCGTGTCAGTATGGAACGGTATCGAGCGCGAAGTCGAACGCGTGTTTGAACCCAGAGAAGTCGGCGCCGTCCTTGTTGACAACGACGTTGGTTGCACCGAAGCGCTTCGCGTCGTCGATTTTCTCCGGCGAGGTTGTGAAGACGGTGACCTCCGCGCCCATTACTTTCGCGAACTTCACGGCCATGTGTCCGAGGCCACCCAGCCCGATGATGGCGACCTTCTTGCCGGAGGAGACGCTCCAGTGGCGAAGCGGGGAGTACACGGTGATACCTGCACACAGGAGCGGCCCCGCCTCCGCAAGGTCGATGACGTCGGGAATGTTGATGACGAAGTCTTCGTCCACGACGACGAATGTCGAATAGCCGCCTTGAGTGATGGACCCGTCTCGGTCCTTTGAGCCGTACGTCTGCGTGTTGCCGTTGAGACAGTAGTTCTCGCGACCTGCCTCGCACTCCGAGCAATGGCGGCAGGAGTTGACCATGGTTCCCACGCCGACTCGCGAGCCGACTCGGAACCTGCTGACGCTCGAGCCGACAGCCACGACTTCGCCCGCGAGTTCGTGGCCGACGATTTGTGGGTACTGGATCTGGCCCCAGTCGCCGCGAGCGGTGTGAATGTCAGAATGGCAAACGCCGCAGTAGTGCACCTGAATCGCGACATCCTTCGGCCCCAGGGAGCGCCGTTGGAATTGCATCGGCTTGAGAGGGGCACTCGGGGAATATGCGGCCATGCCCTCTGCTGGAAATGGCCCCTTCACCGTGGCTGCCCCGGTTGGACCGACGGCTGCCGGGCTGGCGTCCGTGCGAGCTCCCGCACCTACCGCCGCGCATGCCGCGAGCGGCGCGGTCGCCAGGCCAAGGAGCACCTTCCTCCTCTCAGGGGAGTGGGGCTCACCAGTTTGCTTTGAGACACTCATCGGGTTCTCCGTTCAGAAGGATGGGGGTGGGGTTCCACCGCGTGAACGGCTCATTTGTCGCCGCAACCGCACCAATATTCGCTCGTGCTCGCCGCCGAACTAGGCGTCGAGTACCGCATGGGCTGGTTAGAAGCGCTTAACAATCCCCAGTCGTCGCCAACGCGCTCGGTGTCGAGCAACCGTTCACCCCTGGGGGCCGGGCTGTCTCGTTGCCACGAGCGGCTTCCGTGTCAGCTCGCGAACCGTCTCGACGAAGAGCCGAAGTGGAGGGGAGCTCTGTGTGCGGCTGGGATAGTAGAGAAAGAAGCCAGGAACGACCGGGGCGTACGGTTCGAGCACGCGCCGCAGACTTCCTTGGCGGAGTTGCTCGCTGACCAGAGGTTCCATGGCATACGCGAGGCCCATCCCTTGCTCAGCCCACAAGGTACAAATGAGACCGTCGTTGACGATGAGGCTCCCACGCACAGGCACGCGCCATGTCCGGCGACCGCGTTCGAGCTCCCACGCGTAAAGGGAGCCCGTCGTGGCTGAGCGAAAGGTCAGGCATTCGTGACGGAGGAGGTCCTCGGGGCGTTCTGGAGTTCCGTGCCTATTTAGATATGCGGGCGAGCCAACGACGATGAACCGAAAGGCGTCGGTGAGACGGACGCTCACCATGTCGCGCTCCACATTCTCATTCAGACGAACGCCCGCGTCGAACCCCTCGCTGATGAGGTCGACCATTCGGTCCTCGAAGACGACCTCGACCTCAATACGTGGATGCCGCTCTCGGAATTTCGGTAAGACGGGCTCAATCACGAAATGGAACGCGGAGCGGGGCACCGTCAATCGTACGCGGCCTACCACCTCACCTGGTTTTGCAGTGACCTCCGTGAGCGCCGCTTGAACCTGTGCGACGGCCGGGCCTGCGGACTCGACGAGGCGCCTCCCTGCCTCGGTGAGGGACACGCTGCGCGTCGTGCGTGCGACGAGGGGGACCCGGAGCTTCTCTTCGAGCAAGCGCACGCTCTGACTCACTGCGGAGCGTGAGATACCCAGGTCACGAGCGGCGGCGCTGAAGCTCCGCGCCCGAGCCACGGCAAGGAAGGCTTGGAGGTGGGGGAACACGGACGTAGTCACGATTGGGCCCGCAGTTTACGTTTCCAGCCGAGCAGTGGCTGTCAACTCCAGCTTAACAGCCCATCCGCAACCAGCGTCTTCACGGAGTTCGTGCCGATATGCATGTTCTCTCTGCAGCCCGGCTCGACAGTCGCGGTCGTCGGCGACGGTGCCGTGGGGCTCCTGTCGGTGCTCTCCGCGAGGCACTTCCGCGATTGAGCGAGGGGTGCAGCAAGGGGAGCAAGCACCGCATCGAGCGCGTGCGGTAGTCGCCTCTCCTTGTCACATTCTCAAAGTGTGAAATCTTCCGAGTGGTGAGTTTCGCATGAATTAACTCGCCGTGTTTACGGTCTCACGGGGGCTGATGGCGCTCGCGGGTGCTCGTCGGCATTTTCGCGCTGTTGGGGCCGCGAGTTCAGGGCCGCAGCTCGCGAAAGCAAATCCACGAATCAAAGGATTCATCCTGTGAATACGCCGTTCAGTCGTTGGCCGTGCGCGCTTGCTGGACTCTCCCTCGGGGCCCTTCTCGTTGCTTGTGGAGGTGGCTCGGAGCCGTCCAATCCGAACGGACATGGAAATGGAGATGGAGATGGAAAGGAGGTGCCTGTCACGGAAACGACGGTGAATGGCAGGCCCGCGAGCGAGTACTACGCACAGTTCGCCTATGAGAAATACGCTGGCGCCCCGGGTGGCGCGGTGGCGTTCCCCGCCCAGCGAGATGGCATCAACCTGTTCGCCGCGACCGCCTTTCTGAAGCAAGACAAGAGTTTCATCCTCTACTACGCTGAGGGCGCGGGGACCGTGCGTTCAAATGGCTACACCGCCGAGATTCCTCTCTCCCGCATGTTCAAACGCACCGGCACCTGGAGTGTCAGTGGACGCTCGTTGAAGCTCGGCGACCTGATGACCTGCGAAGGCCTCAAGGTGGACGGCAACGACGCGCTTCTCTGCACGCTGGACCGGACCATCGGCTATGCGGACGCGGTGGGGAAGACCGCGACGTTCACGCGCTCGACCAACTCGTCGCCGAATGACAGACAGTGGGCCGACTACAAGTGAAGCCTGGGCTCCCCGCAGCCCGATGATCGCCGCCCGCCTGGGCCGTAGCCGCAAGCATCCGTTGCGCCGCGACTGGGAGCCGGTGAAGGACGACGTCATGCGCCGGGCTGTCCTCGCGAAGGCTGCGGCTCCACGGGCACCGGGAAGAACCAGCTCGGGCGGTTGCTGATGGAGGTTCGCTCCCTCCTTCGCGAGCGCGCGCAGGCTGGCTGCTGAATGCAACGGGGCCGGAGACCGCTGAACGCTCAGCGGCTTCCGGCCCCGTTCTCGTGTCACGTCCGGCCTCAAGGCCGTGGCGGTGGCAACTCCAGACGAGGCAACCTTGGTTTTTGAGCATCGTGCTTCGTGTTCTGGGACCAAGCTGCGTATTCCTGACAGTTCCAATGTCCCGGAGCGTCAGTGCTTCATCGGTGGCTTTTGCCGATCGGATGCGGGTGGTACGGAACCTCGTTCGAGGTCCCCATGTGCCGAAACCGATGGCTGCTGGCGAGCATCGTTTCCTTCGTTGCCTGTGTCTCCGAGCCGAAGAGGCTGCCCGCCTCCATGGACCCATCGAATCCAGATGCGCCCGAGGCCCCGCCTGCGCCCCAGTTGACCGCGTTCGCGGCCTCCACTCCGGAAGTGCCTGCGCCTGACATGTCGCAAGGAGAGATGGGGCACTCCCATCGCGGTGCATCCTCGGATGGAGGCGTTGTCGTCTACACGTGCCCAATGCACCCTGAGGTGCAGTCCAGCAAGCCAGGAAGGTGCCCGAAGTGCGGTATGGAGCTGGTTCCGGAGAAGCCTGGAGACACGAAGGCAGGGGACGCAGGAGCGCCCGGCGCTGCACCGGCCGACCATGACCACGCCCCCGGGCACGGAGGGCATCCGTGAGGCGGTCTTTGCTCGTGGGCGCGGCACTGCTCGCAGGAGGTTGCGCGTCCATCCAGAAGGAGCGAGGCCACGCGGAGGTGGCGGCGCTCGTCGAGGAGCGGCTGGGCCGCAAGACGCGCTGGAACCAGGGCACTCCAGAGGACGCCGAGGTCGCGCGCCATCTCGACGCGCTCCTGAAGGAGCACCTCACCTCGGACCATTCGGTGGAGGTGGCCCTGCTCAACAATCCGGCGCTCCAGGCCACCTACGAGGACCTGGGCGTCTCGCAGGCCGACATGGTTCAGGCCGGGCTGCTCTCCAACCCGACTTTGGACGGGAGCATCGGCTTTCCCATTTCCGGGCGTGGCGCGTCAGAGCACGAGGTCTCGCTGGTGCAGAACTTCGTGGATCTCTTCACGCTGCCCCTGCGCAAGCGCGTCGCCCGGGAGCAGTTCATGGCGGACACGCTACGGGTGGCGCACGAAGCGCTGGCCACAGCGGCCAAGGTGCGCAAGGCCTTCAGCGAGGTGCAGGCCCTCCAACAGCTCATGGAGCTGCGCCGCATGGCGCTTCAGGCGGCTGTGGCGGCGGCGGACCTCTCCGCCGGGCTGCGCGCAGCGGGCAACATCACCGAGCTGGAGCTTGCGAGTGAACAGGCCGCCGCCGAGGGAGCCCGGCTCGAGCTGGCGGAGAGTGAGCTCGCCTTGGTGGAGGCCCGAGAGCACCTCAACCGCCTCATGGGGCTGTGGGGGCCACGTACGCAATGGACTCTCTCCGAGAAGCTCCCGCCGTTGCCTGACCAGGAGGTCTCGCTGGCGCACCTGGAGTCGCTCGCCATCCGTCAACGGCTGGACATCGACGCGGCCCGAAAGCAGGTCATGCTGCTCTGGAATGCGCTGGAGCTCGCGCGGAGTACTCGCTTCTTCGGGCGCGTGGACGTGGGCGTTCACGAGCACCGGGACGCGGACGGCCCCAGGCTCTTTGGCCCGACCCTGTCTCTGGAGTTGCCCATTTTCGACCAGCGCCAGGCCCTCATCGCCCGGCTGGAAGCGCAGCACTGCCAGGGTGAGCGGCGGCTGATGGAGCTGTCCGTCAACACCCGCTCGGAAGTGCGCGCGGCCCGCGCCCGGCTGCTGGCGCTTCGCCTGGTGGCCGACCGTTACCGGCGAGTGGTGTTACCCCTGCGCGAGAAGGTCGTCGAGCAGTCGCAGCTCCAGTACAACGCCATGCAGATAGGTCTCTTTCAACTGCTCTCCGCCAAGCGCGAGCAGGTGGAGGCGTATCAGGGCTACATCGAGGCCGTCCGCGACTACTGGATGGCGCGGGCTGACCTCGAGCAACTCGTGGGTGGCCGGCTGCGGGAGGGCAGCGTGGAGCCCACGCCATCGCCCTCGCAGCCCTCCCAACACGTACCACCCGGGCCGCCCGGCCCACCCGCGCAGCCAGCACAACCCGGGACGCCCTCCGGGCACGGACAGGACGTCACCCATGGCACGGAGAGCCCCCATGAGCACCCGCACGACTGAAGCCGAGCGCGCACCGGGCCGTGAGGATGACGCCCCTGGAAACGCTCCGGCGATTGAAGCCGAGGGAACGCTGACGCGGCGGAGCATGCTTGTCACGGCGGGAGCCACGCTCACGGGAGGCTCGCTGCTGCTGAGTGGCTCCGCGGCCCGCGCCCAGTCATGCGTCCCAGGAGCTTGCGGGCCTCGCGAGGGCTCCGCGGCTGCCCCCGGCCAGCGGTATGCGCGGCAGGACTGGCTGCGCCCCGGAATGCCCGACCGGGACTACCGGCCCGTGGTGGTACCCAATGGCTCCAAGCTGCCGTGGAAGGTCGTGGACACCGTGAAGGTCTTCCACCTGGTGGCCGAGGAGGTGGAGCATGAGTTTGCCCCGGGACTGAAGGCCTTCTGCTGGGGCTACAACGGTCGAGTCCACGGGCCCACCATCGAAGCGGTGGAGGGGGATCGGGTGCGCATCTACGTCACGAACCGGCTCCCCGCGGCCACCACTGTCCACTGGCACGGACTCCTGCTCCCCAGCGGTATGGATGGCGTGGGCGGCCTCAGCCAGAAGTCCATCGCGCCGGGCGAGACGTTTCGGTACGAGTTCACCCTGCGCCAGGCGAGTACGAACATGTACCACTCGCACCATGACGAGATGACGCAGATTGGTCTCGGGATGACGGGCATGTTTATCATCCACCCGCGCCGACCCGTGGGGCCCCGCGTCGACAGGGACTTCGTCATCCTCCTGCATGAATGGCGCATCGATGCCGGCACGGAGCGGCCCAATCCGAATGAGATGACGGACTTCAACGTGCTCACCATGAACGCGAAGGCGTTCCCGGGCACGGAACCGCTGGTGGTGCGCCAGGGCGAGCGGGTGCGCATCCGGCTGGGCAACCTGAGCCCGCAGAACCATCACCCCATCCACCTGCACGGCTTCCACTTCCGTATCACCGAGACGGATGGCGGGCGCGTCCCCGAGTCAGCGCAGCAGCCGGAGGGAACGGTGCTCGTCCCCGTGGGCAGCACACGCGTCATCGAGTTCGTGGCGGACGTGCCCGGGGACTGGGCCATGCACTGTCACATGACGCACCACATGATGAATCAGATGGGCCATGAGTTCCCCAACATGATTGGCGTGAAGCCGGGGAGCCTGGACGCGAGGGTCCGCACGCTGCTACCGGGCTACATGACGATGGGCCAGACGGGGATGGCGGAGATGGGCGAGATGGGGATGCCCGTTCCGCCCAACTCCATTCCCATGCTGGGGGCCCAGGGCAAGCACGATTACATCACGGCGGGAGGCATGTTCACCGTGCTCAAGGTTCGCGAACGGTTGGAGAGCTACGCGGACCCTGGCTGGTACGACAACCCGCCCGGCACGCTGGCGGTGGCGGCCACCTCGGACGAGCTGCGCCGGGACGGTATCGACGTGAATGCCCCGGCCCTGGTCGATCCTGGCGCACCGGCCTGACCCGAGCCCAACGCTCGAGACCTCCCGTGCGCCCGGGTGCGGCTAGAGCATCGCCTCGAGGTCCGACTGAAGTTCAGAGTCGCCATAAAGCTGGTCTGAGTAGCCGTAGAAGCTCTCGCGCACGAAGAGGGTTTGGTCTTTGATTTCAATGCTCTTCGTGCCCGGGTCGTCGGCACTCTTGGCGACATTCAGGAAGACAATCCTGTTGAACTTGGCTTTGACAGCCTCACGGCCCATGTCATCCTTGCAGATTTCCTTCATCACATTGACGACGAGGCCCGGGCCATATGACTCGTAGTAGCTGTCGTAGCAGTCGAGGATCGTCTTGTCCTCAGGGAAGCTCGCCGTGTCGATCTCAAACGGCAGTTCGAATCCAATCGCCGCGTTGAGTTCCGACTGAAATCGAGCGGAGTGTGAGTCTTTGATGGCGGCGATGCGCCGACGCTCGGCGAGTCCCATGGTGTCGTCCTTATCGTAGAAATGCCTGATTGTTACTCCGAGTATTCTCGGGGGGATATTGTGCGTCAACCTGTTTCTTGCCGCCCCCAGGTTGAGACAGCACGCGTGGCCTACTCGATATTCGAGCGCACGAATCGCACCCGCTCCAGGATCGATGCCTGGGGAAGGGGGAGCAGCTCGTAGCCAAGGCTCGTGTAGACCTCCACCATCGAACGATAGGTCGCCTTCGCTTCGTCGGAGGTCTGTTTGCGCTCGGCATCCTGCGCGAAGATTTCGGGCCAATGCGGCGCGATGAAGACACGTCGATTGTAGCGAAACAGCTCCGCAGCCTTCCAGAGATGTGGCGGCACTGGAAGACCACATACCCGAAGGTATCCGATGACGTCGGGAACGCCGCGATCCAGGATGACAGGACGGCGTCGCTCGCAGGCCTCCTTGTGGGTTCGCATCTCCCATCCAAGCATCAGCTCGGCGAAGGCCGCCCGATCAGCCCAAGGGAGGGCATGGCCGCCGATTGCGACCTGATGCTGAATGATGGCACGGCCCGCTTCGGGCATGTGCGCGAGTCCTTCCGCCGCCAGCGCCTCGATGAGACTGCTTTTTCCGGAACCGGGGCCGCCTGTGATGACATGAAGATGAACGGTCATGGTCTCCTTCGAATTGGCGGGTATGTACCGCACCGGATTGTCGAGACACCAGGTCGGTCGCAATCAGCCCGCTTGCTTCGGCAGGTGCGCTCCACTGCCGGGGAGGAAGCCACCGATGGGACGGCTCCTCCCCGGCGCAGTTTCGCTGTGGGGCTCGTCAGCGCGCAGCCGCGGCGCGACTCACGCTCTGGGTGGGCATTCGCGAGAGGGAGCCCAGCCACCGCTTGAACATCTTCTGGAGTGCGGACCGGGAGCCTTCGGAAACCAGCGATTGGACACCGAAGAGGATTTGATAGGCCCCCAGGTGCTGGTACCCGACTTCGTCCCAGCATTGGGCTTCGGTCGTGATGGGATTGGAGCCGTGGAAGCAAGGCCTTCTGACAGAGATTGAGGGGAAGGGTGGTGGATGACATAGGGGGCCTCTGCGGCGTTGTGGGACCTACTCAGGGATACTGAGTGGGATATGGGCCTCCCGGGCTTCGGCCCGCGTGCCCGCTCGCCGGAAGTGCAGGGGAGGTGCCAGCACCACAACCTGAGGGAATTTCTCACTCGCCCCTGTCCAGGAAGCCGGCTTCGCCTGAGAAATGACGTGTCAGCCCTCTGCTTTGATGTGTCTGTTCTCTCCGCGACTCCTATTGCTTCAGCGGCGAGTGGGATCGCCCGTGAGGAGTTGGCCGATGATGCGTCGTCTGGGAGTGCGCCTGCCGATGAATCTCCCGGGCCGAGGCAATCGCGACGCCCGCCAGGCGTAGTCGATGCAGGCCATTGCCATGGAGTGCTCCTATGTTCCGCCACCCGTTGCCATTGGTGCTGCTCGTCCTCCTTCCCGCGATGGCTTCCGCCACCGCGTCTCCAGAAGCCGAGCGCTGGTGGGGGCACGTTCGCGTGCTCGCGGACGACGCGCTGGAGGGGCGGGAGACGGGCAGCGAGGGCTATAGGAAGGCCGCGACCTACGTGGCGGAGCAGCTCTCCGCGATGGGAATCAAGCCGGGCGCGGGGGATGACTACGCTCAGGCGGTGGAGCTGGTCTCGCGGCGACTGGTGGATGCGAGCTCGCGGCTGGCCCTCGTGCGGGGGGGCCGGCGCATGCCGCTGGTCATCGGCCGCGATGCGATCATTGCCTCCTACCTGGGGGAATCGGGGCAGGTGGATGCACCGTTGGTGTTCGTGGGGCACGGCCTTTCGATTCCCGAGGCGGGACATGACGACTTCGCGGGGCTGGACCTCCAAGGGAAGGTGGTCGTCATCCTCTACGGCGGGCCCGACCACATCCCCGGTGCGCTCCGGGCCCACCACAGCTCGATCGAAGAGCGGATCAAGGTGCTCCGGAAGGCAGGCGTGGTGGGGGTCGTGGTGTTGTGGAATCCGAAGAGCGAGGAGCTGCCCTGGGCGCGCATCGCCACGTCGCGGTTCGAGCCGGCCATGTCCTTCGCCGACCCGTCACTGGTCGAGAATCAGGGCCTGAAGGTGGGTGTCATCTTCAACTCCCGCCACGCTGAGAAGCTCTTCGCTGGCGCGCGGCACTCCTTCAAGGAGGTGCTGGCGATGGCGGATGCGAACCGGCCGCTGCCACGCTTCGAGCTGCCCACCCGGCTCGAGGCGCGGGCCGAGTGGAAGGAATCTCCGGTGAAGTCCGCCAACGTCGTGGGCGTGCTGCCCGGCAGTGATGCCACGTTGGCGAAGGAATACGTCGTGCTCACCGCCCACCTGGACCACATCGGCGTCGGGGTGCCGGTGAAGGGCGACGCCATCTACAACGGCGCCATGGACAATGCGACGGGAGTGGCCGCGGTGCTGGAGATGGCACGGACCCTCCAGGCACTGAAGCCGAAGCGCTCCGTGCTCTTCCTGCTGGTGACGGGAGAGGAGAAGGGGCTCTTGGGGGCCCGATACTTCGCGGCGAGGCCGACGGTGCCCCTGTCCTCCATCGTCGCCAACTTCAACATGGACATGTTCCTTCCGTTGTTCCCACTCCGCCACCTCTTGGCCCTGGGGCAGGAGGAGTCCTCCCTGAAGGCGCCGCTCCAGCAGGTGGCCACGGCCCATGGGGTGACGCTGGTCCCGGACCCCGAGCCCAACCACATGCTGTTCATCCGCAGCGACCAGTACGCCTTCATCCGGAAGGGCGTGCCCGCCCTGTTCTTCAAGTTCGGCCATGCGCCGGGCTCTCCCGAAGAGCGCACGATGAAGGCCTGGCACACCCGGCACTACCACGCACCCTCCGATGGCCTGCGCCAGCCGATGGACCGGGAGGCAGCGGCGAAGTTCGTTCGGTTGCTTTCGGACCTCACCCTCACCGTGGCCAACACCCCCGAGCGCCCGCGTTGGAACGACAACAGCTTCTTCCGGAGGTTCGCTTCAACGCCGGTGGAGGAGGCTCGTCAACGGGTGCCATGACCGTGCGGAGGAGCACTGATGGTGCGACGACCACTCCCTGGTCGGCCCCCCTTCTGCAAAGAGAGGAGTCCGTGCAGACTCTGTGACGTGCTTTTCGCCGAGGCTCGGACGTCGATGCCCCCTGTTCCCAATCTCATGCGCAGACGCTCGGGCTCCGTCTTCGTCCTCGCCACCGCCGTGCTATTCACCGGAGCCGCGTCGGAGAGCGCCCAGGAGCAGGTGCTGGGTTCAGCGGGAAGCGACCCGCGCATCGAGGCCGTGGCGATGCCTTGCAAGAAGGGCCAGCGCGCGCTGCGCGTTCGTCGCGGCGACGCGAAGCGCACGGCGACACTGTCCGAGCCGTATGATGCGCTCACGTGCGACGTGGCGAAAGCCACGGCGCCTGGATGGAGTTGGACCGGCGGCGATGAGTCGACCTCCTGGGCCCTGCGTCTCCGGGCCGTGGACCTCCAGGGAGGGCCGACGGCGCTTCTCATCACCCACGCTGCCGGCTACGAACATGTGCACCGCCAGCATGCCCTGTTCCTCGCGGACGCGAAGGGCGTGACCCGGGCCTGGGAGGGGGCCGAGGGGCAGGGCCCCACCTCCTCCAGCGTGGAGGTCCAGGACGGCCGGCTCCTCTTCTCACGCACACTCGACATCGGCGTGGGAGACGTGGCGGACAACTGGGCCCTCTCCGAGCTGCGCTGGGACGTGGGACGGAAGAAGGTGGTGGAGCGGCCTGCCGAAGCCTGGGGCGTCATCCTCCGTACGGAGGACTCGGCGCCAGCGGCCCGCGCGGCCGAGGCGCAACTGGAAGCGGACTGCAAGGGCTCGACGCTGCTCATGGTGGACACCAACGACTTCGCGCGGCTCACCCGGGACAAGTGGGTGGTGGCCAGCTTCCTGCCGACACGCCAGGGCGCCGAGGCTGCGCTCAGGCGGCTGCGGCCGTGCGCACCGGACGCGTACCTCAAGCGCGTCCAGTGAGTGCCGTCGCACGCGGTGGAGGGGCTGCTATCGGGGTGGATTGACCGGGGCCGTGTTCGGCGGGAGTCCGACTTTCACCTCGGGGGTGTTTTCGACGCAATGAAGAGCCAGTCGTCTGATTTGTATTGGATGCGCATGCGAAGGGAAGGGGCCGAGTCCTTCGCGACGGCGAAGTATGCGTGAATCTCGCTTCTGGAGAAAAGATGACGAGCTGAGTCTTTGTGTTCAAAGAACGTGATGCCTCTTACGTCGTCGTCGCTTTTGCGAAGAGCCCGCACGGCAGCCGCTCGAAGCCGAAACGAAGCGAACTGGGGGGCTGTCCCCCTGCCTTGGATGTACTGCGATGGGGCGAGCGGCGGCACCTACTCCCATCGCAGTTCGAGTGATGCCTGTTTACCTGCCTACCTCAGTACGAGCGCCGAGTTGCGTAGATTCTCGGCTCCGCAAGCTTATGGCATGGCGCGCGTATAGACGCATCACCATCCCCGGTCGGATTCGACTAGAATCCCGCCCCTTATGGAGCGGACCGGCGCAGCGGCAGTCATCATCGGCAACGAGGTCTTGACGGCGAAGGTCCATGACCTGAACGGGCCGCACCTCATCAAGCGCCTGCGTGAGGTGGGCATCCCGCTGCACTCGGTGGAGACGGTCCTCGACGACGTGGACGCCATCGTGGACGCAGTGGCCCGGGCCCGGCGCAAGGCGCGGTACGTCTTCACCAGCGGCGGCATCGGCCCCACCCATGACGACGTCACCGTGCGCGCGGTGGCCCTGGCCATGGGACGGAACGTGGTTCGGCTGCCGGAGATGCTGGACCTCATCATGTCCCGTGCCACCGAGGAGCGGCCGGTGACGGCGGAAGGACTGCGGCTCGCCGATGCCCCAGAGGGCGCCGTGCTGCTGCCCCAGGCAGACATGTGGTTCCCCGTGCTCACGGTGGATGACATCTTCCTGCTGCCCGGTGTGCCGCAGTTGTTCCGGATGCAGTTGGAGACGGTGCTCGCGCGGCTGAGCGGGTCGCCCGTGGCCGTGAGCTGCCTCTACCTCCGGCTGGGGGAAAGCGACATCGCCGCCGTGCTGGACCGGGTGGCGCTCGACATGCCGCACGTGGCCATCGGCTCCTACCCGGAGTTCGACACGGACAAGGACTACCGGGTGAAGGTGACGGTGGAGTCCGCCCAGCGCGGGCCCGTGGATGACGCCCTGACGCGCATCCTCACCGGCCTGCCGGAAGGCGCGGTGGTGCGGCGGGAGTAGGGCTCCCGCCGCGTTCCGAAAGCGCCTACAGCCCCAGTCCCAGCCGCTGGCGCAGCCGGAAGAAGTCGTCCGTGAAGGTCCACGCCAGAATCGTGCGCAGGCGCTCACCTTCGCGCACGGCCTGGATCATGGGCTCGGGCGTATCCAGCCGGGCACCCGCGAAGTTCGGATCCTCGCGCAGCACCATGCCCAGGCCCACCGCCACATCGCCGCACATCAGCAGGCCCGCGCGGTCCGCCGAGTAGTCGAGGGCCTCCAGCCAGGGCGCCAGGTCCACCTTCTGTGCGTCGCCCAGCGACATCGCCGGCAGCTCCAGCGCCTTGAGCGCCTTGCGCGGGAAGGCCCGCTTGAGCTGCTTCACCGACTCGTCGTTGCGCCGGCCCAGCGCGCTGAACTGCGGCGCGTGCAGGCGGACGGCGCTGCCGAAGAGGTCCGCCGTCTCGCCCTGGGACAGCTTCTCCAGCACCGCGGTCTTGTTGAGCAGCCCCAGCGCCGCGCGGCCCAGGAGGAACTTCTGCTCGCGCGCGTTGAAGCGCCGCACCACGTCCTGGCCAATGCACACCGACATGGGCTCCGTGGTCTCCAGCACCGTCAGCCCGCGCCGCGCCTGGTAGGCCTCGAAGGTCTCCACGCCGAACACCTGCGCCACGGCGCGGATGGCCTTGTACACGGCCGAGTCCGGCTTGAGCCGGTCCGCCTTCGGATTGACGCCCACGATTTCGAAGTTGGGCGGGTACACCTTCTCCAGGTGCTCGCCCATCGCGCGCAGCACCTCGAGCAGCGGGCCCCGGGCCCCCGGGTGCATCAGCACCGAGTCCACATCCGTCTGCGTCAGCGCCTCGCGTGCCTCCTGCGCCAGCCGCGTGCGGGCCTCCATGTAGAAGGCCAGCTCCACCTCGTTGGCGGAGCGCAGGAAGTGCAGCGCCGCCGCCGCGCAGAACGCCTTGTCGAGCTGCTTCAGGCCCTCCCAGAGCTTGAACAGCGCGTGCAGGCTGTCCACCCGCGTCGGGTCCTGCCGGAGAATCTGCCGGTGCTCCTCGATGGCCATCGGCACCGATGACGAGTCCCGCGCGTACAGCTCCGCGAGCACCGCGCGGGCCTGGAGGTTCGTGCCATCACCGTCCACCACCTGCCGGTACAGCGCGGTGGCGCGAGCAGGCTCGGACAGCGGGCCCGCGTACAGGTCCGCGGCCCGCATCCGCAGCGTCGCGGCGCGCTTGGGCTCCACGGCCAGCTGGCCCGCGGCCTGGGCCTCCAGCAACTGCGCCAGCTCCGGCAGGTTCCGAGCGCGCTCGTAGAGGACCACCAACCGGTCCACCAGGGCGGGGTTGCCCGGGGACAGCTCCAGCGCGCGGCGGTAGAGCGGGGTGGCCGCGCCCGCGTCGCCCAGCCCTTCGTCATACGTGCGCGCCAGCTCCAGCGTGAAGCGGGCCCGCGGCTCCGGCGGCAGCTCCTGCTGGAGCAGCTTGTGCAGGCAGTCCACCGCGCCCGCCCAGTTGCGCGCCTGCGTGTGGAGTCCGGCCAGGCGCTCCAGCGCCTCCAGGTGACGGGGCAGGGTGGCCAGCACCGTCTGGTAGTGCGCCGCGGCCCGGCTCGGGTCATTGAGGTGCGACGCGTACAGGTTTCCCAGCGTCATGTGGAACTGCGCCAGGACGCGCGGGTCGCCGCCGAGCTGCACGCGCTGGCTCAGCATGGCCGCGGCCTCGGGGTACTGCTGCGCCTCCAGCAAGAGCGCGCCACGCAGCTCCAGCGCCTCCGGGTGCCCCGGCTGCGCGGACAGGGCCTTCTCCAGCAGGGCCAGCGCCCGCGCGCGGTCATTCAGCGCGGTGTGGTGCAGCCGCGCCGCGCTGACGAACGCCGTGGCCGCCGCCAGTCCGTCCCGTTGCGCGAGCTTCGCTTCGGCGCGCCGCTCCTGCAGGGCCGCCAGGTCCGCAGAGCCACCGCGCTGCGCCAGCAGTTCCTCCAAGCCCGCCTGAGCGCCCGCGTGCAGCGGATCCATCTCCAGCGCCTGCCGGTACAGCGCCGTGGCGCCGTCCGCGTCATTCAGCCGGCCCACGGCCAGCTTCGCCGCGCCGATGAGCGCCTCGATGGCGCCGCGCGGATCGCGCGACACCCGGGCCTCGGCCTCCAGGGCGGCGCGGGCTCCCGCGAAGTCGCCCCGCTTCAAGGCCACGCGGCGAGCTCCCTGCATCGCGGGCAGGCACTGCGGCTGGAGCTCCAGGGCCTGCCGGTACAGCGCCGCAGCCCGCTCCAAGTCGTTGAAGCGCGTGTCCGCCAGCTCGGCGGTGCGCAGCAGCATCTCCAGGGCCTCGTCGGCGTCCTGCGCGGATGCCAGCCGCATGGTGTACAGGCGCGCCAGCCCCGCGGCGTCACCCGCCTGCCGCAGGCCGCGCTCCAGCACGAAGGCCAGCCGCGCATCGCCGGGGTCGGCCTCGAATGCGCGCTTGTAGGCCTCCAGCGTGCCCTCGGCGGGGCTCTTGTCCAGGTCCACCGCGGCGGACAGCCGCAGGGCCATGGCCAGCCGCGGGTCATTCACCCGGTCGGCGATGCGCTGGCGCAGCTCGGCGCGGCGCGGCCGGTCCGAGGCGCGGATGCGCTCCAGCAGCGTGAGGGCGGTGAGGTTGCCGGCGTCCAGCGCCAGCACGGCCTCGCAGCACTGCGCCGCGCGGGAGGGCTCCTGGAAGCGGTCCAGGTACAGCCGCGCCAGCTTCAGGTACGCCGTCACCTTCGCCGCGGGCGTGCTGCCCACCTGCGTCTCGCGGTCCAGGATGCCGACCAGCTCCTTCACGTTGTCCTGCGCCAGGTACAGCCGCTCCAGCGCGCGAAGCGTGGCTGCATGGGCCGGCGTCAGGCGCAGCACCTCTTGATACGTGTCGATGGCCAGCTCGGGCCGAAGCAGCTGCTCCTCCCAGATGGCCGCCGCCTGGTAGAGGGCGTTGGCGCGCTCCAGCGGGTCGGTGCGGTTGGCGGCTTCGGCGCGCAGCACCTCCACCAGACTCTCCCACGCGGCCTGCGCGCGGTAGATGCGGGCCAGCGCGCGCAGCGCCGGGAAGTAGCTGGGCGCCAGCATCAGCGCCTCGTTGTACGAAGCGATGGCCTCGTTGTCCTGGTTCAGCCGCTGCTCGTACAGCTCGCCAATCTTGTAGATGAGCGCGGCGGCCTGCTCGGTGGAGGCGGAGCTCTCCGACTCCGCCCGGTACATGTCCACCAGCTTCTCCCACCGGCCATCCTGCGCGTACAGCCGGCCCAGCGCCTTGAGCGCGGGGAGGTAGGACGGGGACAGCGCCAGCACGCGCTCATACGCGGAGATGGCGCCCGCGCGGTCCTTGAGGTTCTCGTCGAGAATCTCCGCGTTGCGGTGCAGCAGCGACAGCACCTGCTTGGTGTCACCCGCGAGCGACGCCTCCAGGTCGTGCGTCTCCAACAGCTCGCGGAAGCGGCTGGCCCGCTCGTAGAGCCGCGCGAGGTTGCGGATGGTGGGCAGGTGGTCCGACGCAAGGTCGAGGATGCGCTTCATGCACTCGATGGCGTGGTCCAGGTCACCCAGGCGGTCCTCGTACACCACCGCCATCTTGTTCAACGTGGTGATGAGCTGATCCCGGTCGCTCGTCTGGAGCAGGTCCTGCTCGTACATCGCCACCAGCTCGGCGAAGCGGCCCTGGCGCTCGTAGAGGCGCGTGAGGGCCTTCTGCGCGGGGAGGTAGCCCGGCTGCAACTGGAGGCAGGCGTTGTAGCGGGAGATGGCGTCCTCCTGCCGTCCCAGCCGCTCCTCCAGGATTTCGGCCGCCTTGTACATGCGCGCGGCCTTCTGCTTCGCATCCTCGGCGGCGGCGACCTCCGCGTCGAAGACGGCGACCAGCCGCTCCCAGTCCTGCATGCGGTAGTACAGCTTGCCCAGGCCCGCCAGCGCGGCCGCGTGGCCGGGAATGCGGGCGACAATGGCCTGATACCGCGCCGCCGCGTCCGACTCGCGCTTGAGGACCTCCTCGTACAGCGCCGCCAGCCGGAGGTTGGTGGCCACCAGCTCGCTCTCGTCGTTGAGCGAGCCCACGCGCGCCAGCAGCACGTCCGACAGCTCCTCGAAGCGGCCTTGCGTCTCGTAGATGCCGGCCAGCTCGCTCAGCACCAGCGGCTCGTTGGGGGACACCTGCCGCGCGGCGAGCAGCGCGGCCAGCGCGTCGTCCTTGCGGTCGTTGCGCTCGTACACCTTGGCAATCTGCAGGTACGCGGGCGCCGCCTGCGCACCCAGCGCGGCCGCCTCCGCACCCAGCGCGGCGAGCAGCTCATCCACGCGGCCCTCGCGCTCGGCCAGCCGCTTCATGGCCGCCAGGAGCTGGAGGTCCGACCGGTCCAGCGCGAAGGCCTCGCGGAACAGGGCCGCGGCGCCTTCCTTCTGCTTCAGCCGCTCTTCCAGCAGCAGGCCCGCGGCGGTGAGGTAGTGCGCGCGCAGCGAAGGCTGCTGCACGGTGGCGGCGATCAGCCGGTACACCTCCACCAGCGCAAGTGCGTCGTTGCGCGCGGCGTAGACGGACTCGAGTTGGGTGAGGACGACGACGTCCGTGGGCCGGCGCTCCAGGCACTGCTTCAGGCACGCAGCGGACTCCTCGTCCCGCGACAGGCGCTCCTGGAGGATGATGCCCTTCTCGAAGAGCAGCGCGGCCTGATGGCGCGCGTCGTCGGTGGCCGCCAGCTCCGCGTCCATCAACTGGAGCACCATCTGCCAGTTGCCCACGTCCGCGAAGAGCCGGCGGGCGGCGCGGATGTTGACGAGGTAGCGCGGCGCCAGCTTGTACGCGTTCTGGAACGCCACCGCGGCGTTGCGTGGATTCTTGAGCGGCTCCTCCCAGAGCAGCCCCACCTCGTGGAAGAGCAGCGCCGCCGTGTGGGGCTCCGCGGTGCTGAGGGCCTTGGCCTCGCGCTCCAGGGATGCGATGCGCTCGCGCGCTTCATCTTCGGCGCGGGTGTTGGCGGCAGTCGAGGGAGCGGTGGTCGCGGCCTGGGCCTGCGTCTCCGTGACCGGAGCATTCGGGCTCGCGGGCGCGCCAGACACAGGCAGGGGGGCCACAGGAACAGTGGTCCTCGGGACGTCGTTGCGCTCGCTCATGGAAAGCCGGCTCCGAATGGCCAATACGGGGGAGGAGAGACTGGCCATCGCCGGTCGTAACATGCGCTTGGGCGGTCCCTCAACTTCCCGTCTTTCCTGACGATTTGGGTGCCAGCCACCCCAGGGGACAGACAGGCAAACCCTGCTTTGAAGCAATGCGGCGCCTACCTCCGCCGAGCGCGCCACTCGTCGCGGCTCTGCCCCCAGCGGTCGACGCGGATCGTGTCGAGCGGCGGTGGCAGGTGTGCCTCTCCCAGCACGCGCGACCCCAGCCTGAGCGCGACCTGCTGGGACGGGGTGTTCTCCGGCGCGATGCAGTGGATGACGTCGGTCCAGCCGAGGTTGTCGAAGGCCCAGTCCATGGTCGCCGCCGTCGCCTCCGTGGCGTAGCCCCGGCCCCAGTACTCGCGGAGCAGGCCCCAGCCAATCTCCGTTCCCGGCCAGCCCTCCGGCTGCCACGGGCCCGCTCGACCCACCCACGCGCCCGTGGACTTCTCCAGCACGGAGAACATCGCGAAGCCCTGGAGCGACCACGAGCCCGCCAGCACACACAGGTTGCGCCACGCCATCGTGCGCGGCTGGACCCCTCCGATGAAACGCGCCGACTCCGGGTCGGCTGACAGCGCCGCGAAGCCATCCAGGTCCTCGGTCCGGGGAGGCCGGAGGATGAGACGCTGTGTTTCAATCACGGGGCCATTGCTTGCCAGGTGAGACATTTCAGACGCCTTTGTGTTTGGCATTGAATTCGAACCGCCAGCCGGCCGCGAATGAATCCGACTGGCGGGAACGACCGCGTCATGCGGCTCCGCTGACGTCTACCAGATGCGGACGCGCTGCTCGGGAGTCAGGAACAGCGTCTGCCCGGGCTGGACATCGAACGCGCCATACCAGGCATCGAGGTTGCGCACGGTGGCGGTGCGGTACGGGCCCGGCGCGTGGCCGTCCGTCATGATGATGCGGCGCAGGTACGGCTCGCGGTACTTGGCGCGCCACACCTGACCGAAGCCGAGGAAGAAGCGCTGGTCACCGGTGTAGCCGTCGATGACAGGCGCGGGCTTGCCGCCCAGGGAGAGCTGGTAGGCGTCATAGGACACCGCCACCCCCGCCATGTCCGCGATGTTCTCACCCAGCGTCAGCTCGCCATTCACAGACAGGTCCGGCAGCGGGCGGTATTCGTTGTACTGGGCCGCCAGGGCCTTCCCCGCGGCCTGGAACTTCGCTTCGTCCTCCTTCGTCCACCAGTTCTCCAGCTTGCCGCGCGCGTCGAACTTGGCGCCCACGTCGTCGAAGCTGTGGACGATTTCGTGACCGATGACCGCACCGATGCCGCCGTAGTTGACGGCCGGGTCCGCGTTCGCGTCGAAGAAGGGCGGCTGCAGGATGGCGGCCGGGAAGATGATGGAGTTCTGCTGCGGTGAGTTCAGCGCGTTCACCAGCTGCGGGACCATGTACCACTCCTTCCGGTCCACGGGCTGGCCCAGCTTGGCGACGTTGCGCTGGTACTCGAAGCGGACGGCGCGCTCGGCGTTGCCGTAGGCGTCACCGGCCACGATGTCGAGCCCCGAGTAGTCACGCCACTTCTCCGGGTGACCGATGCTTGCCTGGAGCGTGCCCACCTTCTCCTTGGCGCGGGTCCGCGTCTCGGGCGACATCCACGTCAGCGCGTCGATGCGTTTCTCGAACGCGGTGATGATGTTGCGGACCATGGCCTCCGCTTCCGCCTTCACCTCCGGCGGGAAGTACTTCTCGACGTAGAGCTTGCCCACCGCCTCGCCCATGGAGAGGTTGGTGGCGTCCACGCCACGCTTCCAGCGCTCCTTCTGGGCGGGCGTTCCGCTCAGCGTCTTGCCGTTGAAAGCGAAGCTCTCGTCAACGAAGGCCTTGGGCAGGTACGGGGCCGCGCGGGCCACCGCGTGGAAGGCCAGGTAGTCCTTCCACGCCTGCAGGGGCTCGCTCTGGGCGAGCTTCGACAGGGCCGTCAGCGCGCTCGGCTGCCAGACGATGACCTGCTCCTGCGTGCCCAGGCCCGCGGCGTCGAAGAACTCCTTCCAGGCGAGGCCGGGCGCGCGCTTCCCGAACTCCGCGCGCGGCCAGGGGTTGTTCGCCTTGGAGATGTCCCGCGTGTCGACCTGCGACACGTGCGCCTGGGCCATCTTCCGCTCCAGGGCGAAGACGCGGCCCGCGCGGGTCTCCACGTCATCGAAGCCAGCCAGCTTCAGCATGGCCGCGATGTGCGCCTGGTAGCTCTTGCGCAGCTCCGTGAAGCGCGGGTTGTCGACCAGGTAGTAGTCCCGGTCGGGCAGCCACAGGCCGCCTTGCAGCAGGTAGGGGGCGTAACGCGACGGCTCGTTCAGGTCCTCGGCCACCCAGAGGCCGAAGAGACGGTCCGTGGTGACGTCGCCCATGTTGAGCGCGTCCACGTCCGCGCGGAGGGTGGCGCCCAGCACCGTGGCCAGTTGCTTGCGCTGTCCAATGGCGGCGATGCGCTCCAGCTCCGGCTTGAGCGGCGCCACGCCCTTGGCCTCGATGGCCGCCTCATCCATGAAGCTGGCGAAGATGTCGCCCACCTTCCGGGCTTCGCTGCCCTCGGGGGCCTGGCGCTGCGCCTCGATGAGCTCGCGGTTGCGCTGGTCCGCCTGCTCCGCCAGCGTGGTGAACATGTTGTAGCTGGAGCGGTCCGGCGGAATCTCTGTCCGCTTCACCCAGGTGCCGTTGGCGAAGCCGTAGAAGTCGTTGCCCGGCACGATGTCGCGGTCCATGCCCGGGGTGTCGAAGCCGAAGGTCCCATACGTGGGCTTCGGCTTGGACGCGGGCGCCTCGGCGGGCGCCGTGGCGACAGGCGCGGGCGGTTCTGCTTTCTCCGCGGAGGTGGAAGACGCGCAGGAGGTGAGCAGCGCAGTGGTGCACGCGGAGACCAGCACATGCCTGGCGCCGGGGAAACGTCGATGGGGATGTGTCAAGGATTGCTCCTGAAACAGGGGGCTGCGAGCCGAAGACCGGGGATATAGACGGTCTGGCGTGCGAAGGCGCGGACCGAACAACGGATTCGGCGGTTTCATCCCGAGCGGGCGGACCTTTCGCCCGGACCGGCTCCGCCACAGCCGCCGAACGGCCGGGCCGTACCCGAGGGGCGTGTGACGGACGCCTAGGTTTGCAGGGAGCCGGGGCCGCGATGTGTCCGCGCCCCGACATCCAGGAGGCTCCCATGCGGCTGTTGTTCCGAATCACCCCCGTGCTGTTGGGGCTGGCGCTGGCGGCCTGCTCGGGCATCCGCGTCAACACCAACTATGACCCCACGGCCGTCGAGCGCATCGAAGACTTCCGCCGGTACGCCTGGCTGCCGCAGCCCCAGGGCAAGGACGCCCGCGTCTACAACGACATCATCGACGTGCGCGTGCGCATGGCGGTGGACCAGGAGCTGAAGGCTCGTGGCTACCAGAGGGTGGACATGAGCGAGGACCCGGACTTTCTCGTGGGGTGGCAGGGCGCCATCGACACCAAGGTGTCTGTCGACACGGTGGACTCCTTCTATGGCTACCCCTGGGGCCCATATTGGAGCCCTTGGAGTTCCTTCTACGGACCTTACGGCTATCCGTACGGCATGGGGGGCCCGCGCACCTATGTCCGTGAATACGACGTGGGCACGCTCATCCTCGATGGCGTGGATGCCCGGGAGCAGCGGCTGGTCTGGCGCGGCACGGCCCAGGCGGAGCTCCACCGCAACCTGTCGCCCGATGCACTCCAGAAGAAGATCAACGACGCCGTGCACAAGCTGCTGTCGCGCTTCCCGCCCCGCCCGGAAGCGTCCTGAGCCGGCCGGGTAGCCACGCCCACGCGTTTTCGGTTGCGAGCCCCCATGTCGGTCGCCAGTATTAGACCAGTGGTCCAACCATCGGTCCAGGCGGGGTGTTCGATGAACGAGGCGACAGGCTCGAAGCACGCCGAGCAGTGGGCGGCGCATTGGTACGCGGTGGCGCGGTCACCGGCGCTTGGGACGGGGCGGCCCTTGGGAATCCAGCGCCTGGGGCGGCGGCTCGTGCTCTGGCGGGACGCCGCGGGCGAGGCCCACTGCGCGGATGCGGCCTGTCCCCACCGGGGCGCGGACCTCGGGCTCGGACGCGTGCAGCAGGGGGCGCTCGAATGCCCCTACCACGGCTTCCGTTACGGCGGTGGCGGCGCCTGTCTGGCCATGCCCTGTGAGGGCCGTGACGCGAAGCCCGCGCGAGGCCTCGCGCTGCGCATGCATCCGGTGCGAGAGGCGCATGGGTTCATCTGGGCATGGCTGGGGGGCAGGGCGCCCGCGTCCCTTCCCGCGCTGCCCTGGCTCGCGGACGCGCCGGAGCCTGATTCGAGCAGCGCCGCGGTGGAGGAGGTCTGGAACGCACGCTTCACCCGGGTCATGGAGGGGATGATGGACCTCCATCACTTTCCCTTCGCGCACCGGCGCTATGTCCCGCCGGGCTACACGCGGCTGGACCCCTATGAAGTCCACGTGGACGCGGGGGCCATTCGCACCGTCGGCTGGCTGCGCAAGGAGACACGTCCGCCTGGGACGGGGTTCCGTTTCGCCGTCGACGTGGGCTACCCGGGCGCCCTCCACCTGCGCTTCACGCCCCGGCTGGTCGCCGCCGTCGTCTGCACGCCCGTGGATACCGAGCACACGTGGATCGCGGCGCGCTTCCACCAGCAATACGTCCGGCTGCCAGGGCTCCGGTGGCTCGCTGCCCGGCTGGCGATTGCGTTCGAGTTCCGCTTCATCCAGCCGGACGACTACCGGATGGTCCGTTCCAGCCTGCCTCGCTCCGGTGCGCTGACCCACGGCACGCTCATCCGGGCGGACCGCGCCATCGTCGCGTGGCATCAACTGCATCGCGCGGCGCTCGGCGACACTCCTGGCGCGTCCTGATAAAAGCGCTGCGTCCAATGCCCCGTCCCCGCGCCAGCAGGCTCGACCCCGAGCGCAGACAGACACTCCTCGCCGTGGCCGCGGAGGAGTTCGCGGAGCACGGCTTCGATGGGGCCTCCTACAACCGCATCCTGGAGCGCGCGGGCTTCTCGAAGGGGGTCGCGTACTACTACTTCGAGGGCAAGGACGACCTTTATGCCGCCGTGCTGGCCCTCACGTTGGACACGCTGGCGCAGCGATTCGGGGCCTGGCAGCGGCCCGCGGACGCGGACGACTTCTGGCGCACCCTGCGTGAGCGGTACTTCGCGCTGACGACGCACATCGTGAACGACGAGCGCTCGGCCCGGCTTCTCCGGAGCATGTCGCAGGCGCGCACCCATCCGAAGCTCCAGGAGGCGTGGCTGCGCTTCGAAGGGCCGCTGGTGGCGTGGTTCCAGCGCGTCCTGGCGGACGGGCGCGCGCTGGGCGCGGTGCGTGGCGATGTGCCGGAGTCCCTGCTGCTGACGTCCCTCATGGGCATCGGACAGGCCACGGATGGGTGGCTGCTCGAACAGTGGGCGCACAGCGGAGTGCCGGCGCTCCAACGCGGGGCGGAGCAGGTGTTCTCCCTCTTCGAGGACCTGCTGGTCCCCAGGCCCGTGGGCCCGCCTCCCGCGAAGCGGCGCTGAGGCGGAAGCAGGCGCAGGCCCGGTTCGCGCAGGACCCCCGGCGTACAGGGGGGCCTGGGATGTAGGGGCTGCAACGGCTGAGTCTGGCCATTCGCCGGATGCGAAACCTGTTCCCCTGGCGGGCGGGGCCGTCAATCATCTGGCGCATGCCCCCGCCATCATGGACTTCTCCCGTGCCCCGGAACGTGCAGCGACGGGTACGGGCGCTCGTCTTCGTCACGGTGTTCCTGGACTTGGTGGGCTTCGGCCTCATCATCCCGTTGCTGCCGTTCTACGTGGAGTCCATGGGCGGGACGGCCACGACGGCGGGTGTGCTGCTGGCGTTGTTCTCCTTCGCGCAGCTCGTCGCCTCGCCGGTGCTGGGGCGGCTGTCGGACCGGGTGGGGCGCCGCCCCGTCATCCTGCTGAGCCTGCTGGGCAACGCGATCTCCATGGCCCTGTTCGCGTACTCCACCCATGTCCAATGGCTGCCGTGGTTGTTCGCGTCGCGGCTGCTCGCGGGAGCCACCGCGGGCAACCTGGCGGCGTGTCAGGCGGCGGTGGCGGACGTCACGGACGAGAGCGGGCGGGCCGCGGGCATGGGGCTCGTCGGCGCGGGTATTGGCCTGGGAATGGTGCTGGGGCCCGTCATTGGCAGCCTCCTCCATGTGCATGGCGCCTGGGCGCCACCGCTGGCGGGCGCGGTGATGGCGGCGGCGGCGATGCTCGGCGTGCTCTTCTTCTTTCCGGAGACACACCGCCCGCAGGCGGAGCGGCACGAGGCGCCAGACCGTCCCCGGGTGCGGCTGTCCGACGTCCTGGCCCGGCCTGGGCTGGGCGCGGTGCTGGCGTTGACGTTCCTGGTGTTCATCGGGGTGACGAACCTCCAGGTGTCACTGGGGCTGCTGGCCCAGGCGCGCTTCGGCTGGGGCGAACAGGAGATCGGGCGCCTCTTCGCGTTGATGGGCCTGGTCACCTTCGTGCTTCAGGCCTTCGTCATCGGCTGGCTGACGCGCCGGGTCCGGGACACGACATTGGTGCTGGTGGGCGCCGCGTGCATGGGGGCCGGGCTCACGTGCATCGCCGCCGCGGGCCACGGTGCCATGCTGGTGCTGGCCATGGTGCTGGTGGGCTCGGGGACGGGCCTGTTGCAGCCGCTGATGGCCAGCCTGGCCTCCGGGTTCGCGGGGCGCGAGCTGCGCGGCGGGGTGCTGGGCGTGGTGCAGTCGGCGGGCGGGCTCGCGCGCGTGGTGGGGCCGGTGTGGAGCGGCTTCCTCTACTCACGGCTGGGGCCTGGTGCGCCCTTCACCAGTGGGGCGGTGGCGGCGGGCGTCGCGCTGTTGGTGGGGGCTTCGCTCCTGCGGCGGCGCGTACCGGACGCGCCGCCGCAGTCGGGCTTGAAGGTCTGAGCGCGGGGCCGCTTACAGGCAGTACTGCGCGAACGTCGGGCTGCTGCACAGGCTCTGGAAGGCCGCCAGGTTGCAGGTGTCGGCGCCGGGACCGACGTTGCACGGATTGCCGTGCGGGCTGCCGTAGTCGCTGCAGGTGAACTCGACGCGTTCGCCGAACAGGTAGGTGACGGCCACGGTGTTGTTCGCGTATTGGCCGTTGACGACGCAGCGGTCCAGGTCGCCCGAGTGGTCCACGGTGTAGACGCCGTGGGACAGGAAGCCGGGGCACTCCACCGTGCAACTCGTCGGCGACTCCGGCGGGCGGAAGCCATACATGAAGGTGTTCGGCTGGCCGGTGGTCGCGCCGAACGTCCCCGCAGGTGCGCCGGTGGGGCTCAGCGGGTCTCCGGTGCCGTTCCAGTTTCCCTTGGCCAGCGAGTACGTGCTCGCGCCCACGGTCGACAGGGCATTGAGCGCGTCAGCCTGGTTGCCCGCGGCGCCGTAGAACGTCCGGAAGGAGCGGACCTGTCCGACGGCGAGCGAGCCCAGCCGGAAGTCGAGCTGCGCGCCCAGGTCACCAGGGCCCACGTTGGTGAAGTCACCCGTTCCGCCCATGAGCGAGTAGTTGATGGCCAGCGGGTCCAGCGACACGAAGTTGTTGTCGACGGCGCTCACCACCCAGGGGTTGCCCGCGGTGCCCGCGACGGTGACGTATTCGGAGAAGGTGTTGGGCAGGATGTCGTAGTCGATGCCGCGCGTGTAGCGCAGGTCGGAGATGAAGGCCGTGCCGATGTTCTCGATGAGGACATCCACCTGGTACAGATGGTTCGTCACCGGCGACGGCGTGTAGATGTGCGTCACCCGGAACGTGTTCCCCACGCGCACCACCGACATGGTGGAGATGGGCGATGGCGCGTTGATCTCCACCGTGAGGTTGGAGGACGCGCCGCAGTCCGCGGAGCTGTAGCCGGAGATGCCCAGGTCGGCGCTCGCAACGCCCCAGCCCTCACACGCGCTTCCGGGCGCGGCGGCCTCGCCGTTGGTGGGCAGGTAGCGCAAGCCAATCGTGCGGGTGCCGAAGGTGCCGCTGGAGACTGTGTTGGTGGGGCAGGGGAGGTTCAGGTGCCCCGCGGGCGCGACGCCGAGCCGGACGACGCCGTGGTCGATCATCCCGGGACAGTCAGGCAGGGGCGGAGGGAGGAAGTGGGGCTCGGACGCGAGGAGGCGCTCCGCGCGCAACAGGGCCTTCGCGTTCTGGGGATGGATCCGCGCCTTCGCGTCGGTGGGGGCACGCTCCTCCGCGCCGGAGGCCATCGCCTGGCCGCTCCAGGACAGGGCGCAGAGGAGTGCCGCGTGCAGAAAGCGCTGGGGATTCTTCGATGTGAGCATCCAGGTTCTCCTGTACCCGGCGAGACCGGGCAGTGAGAGGGCCATGACCGGCCCGCCGTGCAGCCGCGGGGCCTGATCTGGATGCGCTGCCACTGGCGGCGCATCCAGGTGGGCCCGAGGCGCTCGCAGCCTAGTCAGTTACGGAGCGTGTGTGTGCGCTGTGCTCGCTGTGACACAGACTGGGTGTGTGGTGACGTCGATGGGGCCGTGGGGATTGCTGGGAGGGTGGAACCCTACGTGTGGGCAATGGGACCGATCTGTCGGAATGGGTTATGGACAGTGTGGAATCCTCCATTGAGGGCATCCTCAACGGCCCACCTGACCCGAGAACCCTTCAAGCCGACCTTCGTCCACATGAATCGCAGACCCGAGCTCGACAGCCTGCGCGGAATCCTGCTCGTGTTGATGACGCTGACGCACCTGCCGACGCGACTGAACACGATCAGCAACCAGCCATTCGGATTCGTCTCCGCGGCCGAGGGCTTCGTCTTCCTGTCCGCGTTTCTGGTGGGCGTCGTGTACGCCAACAAGATTGAAGCGGCGGATCCGAACGTGCTGTGGCGCAGCCTCTGGCAGCGGGCGCTCAAGGTCTACGGCTACCACGTGGCGCTGCTGGCGTTCGCGTTCGCGGTCATCGGGACGTTGGGCATGGCGACGCACCGTCCCGCCATCCACAACCTGCTGGGCTTCTTCCACGAGGACCCCGTCACCGCGCTGTGGAGCAGCTTGTTCCTGCTCTACTGTCCACCGCTGCTCGACATCCTCCCGCTCTACGTCGTGCTGCTGTTGCTGACGCCCTTCATCCTGCTGGGCGCGCGCAAGGCGGGGTGGACGCGCATCCTGTGTCTGAGCGGGTTGGTGTGGTTGTCGGCGCAGCTGGGCTTGAAGCGCGCCCTCTACGATGTGCTGGTGTTCATCCCGGTGCTGCCGTGGCCACCGCTGCGCATCGAGCTGTCGGGCGCCTTCGACGTATTCGCCTGGCAGTTCCTGTGGGTGCTGGGCGTGTGGCTGGGTGTGGGCCGTGCCACGGCGCCGGAGAAGCGCGAGGTCGTTTCGCCCGTGCTGCTCAGCGGGGCGCTGGTGGTGAGCGTGGCATTGCTGCTGATGCGCTACCAGGTGGGCATCTTCAGCATCGACCTGGACCTGTATGGCGCCCTCATCGACAAGTGGACCCTGGCGCCCGTGCGGCTGGTGAACTTCCTGGCCGTGGCGTTGCTGGCGAGCTGGCTGAGTCCCAAGGTGTTCCGCTGGCTGCGCCCCCGCGTGCTGGAGGCGCTGGGCCGTGCGTCCCTGCCCGTGTTCTCCGTGCACCTGGTGCTGTGCCTGCTCAGCCTGGCGCTGCTCAATGAGAACGAGGACCCGCTGGCCGACTGGGAGGAGGTCGTCGTGCTGGTGGCCACGTTCACCGTGATGCTGCTGGTGGCGTGCAGGCAGGCGGCCACGCTGCGCAGCAGTCGGACCCCATAGGGCTTCTCTGAGAATTCTCTCAGGATGCCCTCAAACGGCATGCGCGCGCCCTCCCTAGGGTGCGCGGCATGTGGGTCCTTCTCGTCACACTCCTCGCCGCGGCTCCGGCGCGAGAGTCCCCTCCACTCACCTTCGCCGAGTCCCAGTCGCTGGCCGCGAAAGCCGCGCTGCCCGCGAGCCTGGCGCGCGCCGTGGAAACGCGGCGTGTGTGGGACGCGCGGCTGCCGTGGCTCGCCGCCAACCCCACGCTCAGCGTGGTGCCGGGGCGGCGCGCCCAGCCCGAGGGTCCAGGCTTCGAGCTGACGGTGTCGGTGGAGCAACCGCTCTTCCTGTCGAATCTGGCGGGGGCTCAGCGCGACGCGGCGAGCGCGGAGACCCGGGCGCTGGAGCGGGAAGCCGTGGCCGCGCTGCTGAACCGCCGGCTGGAGGTGGCGCGGGCCTGGCTGACGCTCTGGTCGGCCCAGCAGGCCGCGGCGACGGCCGAGCAGGAAGCGACGTTGGCGGGTGCGCTGCGCACCTCCGTCGCGGATGCGCTGGCGCTGGGCGGCGCCACCCGGTTGGAGCTGGCCGAAGCGGAAGGGTTCGAGGCCGAGGCCCAGTTGGCGCTCCTGGCGCGCGAGGCGGAGGTGACCCACGCGCGGCTGTCGTTGGCGGCACTGGTGGGCCGTCAGCCCGATGCGCACCTGGTGGTCGCGGAGGCACTGCCAGAAGTGGCATTGCCGCCGCCTTCCGAAGAAGCGCGGTGGCTGGCGCGCGCCTCCGAGCTTCCAGAGGCGGAGGCCCGGCGCCTGCTGGGGGTGGCGGAGCGGGCCCGCGCGGCGGAGGTCCGGGCCGCGCGGGGCTGGCAGGTGACGGTGGGCGCGCAGGGCGTGCGTGAGTACTACGGTGGGCTCAGTGGCCTGCTGATGGTGGGCGTGACGCCGCCGATGTTCGACGCGGGTCAGCGCGAGCGTGGCGCGCTCCTCGCCGCCGCTGAACGTCTGGAGGGCGAGGCCCAGGAAGCCGCGCTGCGCGCCGCCGCGGAGCTGGCCCTGGCGTTCCGTGAGCGCGAGCAGACCGCGGCGCAGCTCTCCGTCGTCGAGAAGTCCCTGGCGCCCAAGGCCGAAGAGGCCGCGCGGCTGGCCGACGTGTTACTCCGCGCGGGCCAGAGCACGCTGCCTGACGTCCTTCGCGCCCGCCGCGCCCGGGCCGCCGCCAACATCCGGCTCGCGCTCGCCCGTGGCGAAGCCTCGCTCGCCGCCGCGCGGCTCCACCTCCTGCTCTCCGCTCTGCCATGACGCCCTTCGTCCGTCGTTTCGTCGCTGTGCCGATGCTCCTCCTGTCCGGGGCGTGCACGTCCGGTTCCTCCACCGCGGAGGTTCCTCCCGCGCCGCCCCCCGCGCGCGCCTCCGCGGCTTCGGCGTGGGTGCCCGTGCGCGCGGCGTCTCGCGTGGCCCTGGCGGAGGCCCCCGCGCTGGTGCTGTCCAGCCCGGACGCCGTCGCCGCGCTCTCCGCGCCGTTCCGCGCCCGAGTGCAGCAGGTGCGCGCGCGGCTGGGTCAGCAGGTCAAGGCGGGAGACCCGCTGGTGGAGGTGCTGATGCCGGAGGTGGTGGAGGCGGCGGGTGCCGCCAGCGCCGCCTCGCTGCGGCTGGAGGCCTATTCGCGGCAGGTGGAGCGCCTGGAGGCGCTTCATGCCCAGGGCCTGGCGAAGCTGCCCGACCTGGCCGACGCCCAGACGCAACAGGCCGAGGCCCGCGCCGCCCTGGTCGCGGCGCACGCGGTGTTGCGCGTGGCGGGCATCGCTCCCGGGGAAGCCCGGGGCGTGGCGGAGCGCGGCACCGTCTGGCTCAAGAGCCCCATTGGAGGAATCGTCACCGAGGTGCGCGCGGTGCTGGGAGAGATGCAGCCCGAGGCCAGTGCCGCCTTGGTGCGGGTGGCCGCCGACGGTCCCGCGCGCCTGGAGGCCCGGCTGTCCATGCGTCCTCCCGAGGACGCCAGCTTCGCCTTCGTGTCGTCCCAGGGCATCGCTGTTCCGGTGCGGTGGGTGGGCCAGTCCCCGGTCGTGGACGCCGCGGATGGAACGTGGCGCGCGTGGTTCGAGCCGGAGGACACCGCCGCCGTGCTGCGCGCGGGGCAGGGGGGCCGGTTGCGCATCCAGGCCGCGGCGGGCGAGGACACGGTGCTGGTCCCCGCGCGCGCCCTGGCGTTCGACAGTGCGCGCACGGTCGTCTTCACGCGCGGCGGCGAGGGGCAGCCCGTGCGCCGGGAAGTGGAGGTGCTGGCCACCTCCGGCGCGGAGGCCTTGGTGAAAGGGCCGCTGTCTGCCCGGGACGCGGTCGCCGCTGACGGCGCGGCGCTGCTGTTGGAGTCTCAGGCCGGTGACGGCGATGAGGTGGCGCCGTGATTGAAGCCCTCGTGCGCTGGTCGGTGCGTCACCGGGTCTGGGTCCTGGTCCTCACGGGCGTGCTCGCGCTGGCGGGCGTCGCGGTGTCGCTCCGCCTGGAACTGGACGCGATGCCGGACATCACCACCAACCAGGTGCTCGTTCTCACGCGTGCGCCCGGCCTGACGCCCGAGGAGGTGGAGCGCCTGGTGACGCGGCCGGTGGAGGTGGCCCTGGGCGGCATGCCCGGACTCGAGGAGCAGCGCAGCCTGTCCCGCTATGGCCTTTCCTCCGTCACCGCCGTGTTCGAGGACGGCGTGGACCCGTACCGGGCCCGGCAGCAGGTGCAGGAGCGCCTCAACGTGCTCGGCTCCACGCTGCCCCCGGGCGTGGACCCACCGGAGCTGGGGCCGCTCACCGGTGGGTTGGGCGAAGTCTTCCACTTCACGCTGTCCTCGCCGGAGCGCACGGGCGCGCAGTTGCTCGAGCTGACGCAGTTTCGCGTGGCGCCCCGCCTGCGTACGGTGCCGGGCGTGGTGGAGGTCAACAGCTGGGGAGGCCACCAGCGCACGCTGGAGGTGCGCGCGGACGCGGTGCGGCTGGCCCAGCGGGGCGTGACGCTCGCGCAGTTGCGTGACGCGCTGGAGCGTGCCACCGGCAGCGCCCCGGGCGCGAGCCTTCCGGTGGGAGAGCGCCACGTCCTGATTCGCGCCGTGGCGCGGCCTCGGGCGCCGGCCGACCTGGCGGAGGCGTTGATTCCCCGGCCCGGGGCCATGGCCGTGCGCCTGGGCGACGTGGCCGAGGTCACCGAAGGCGCGCTGCCTCGCATTGGCAGCGCCACCGCCAATGGGCGCGGCGAGACGGTCTACGTCATGGTGCAGATGCTCCGGGATGCCAATGCGCTCGCCGTGACGGGCGCCATCTCCGACGCGCTCCCCGATGTGCGAGCGCTGCTGCCCGAGGACGTGCGGTTGGACGTCGTCTATGACCGCGCCACGTTGGTGCGCGGCACGGTGCGCACCGTGGGCAAGAACCTGCTGGAAGGCGGGCTGCTCGTCGTGGGCGTCCTCTTCCTGTTGCTCGGCAGCGTGCGCGCGGGCCTGCTGGTCGCTTCGGCCATTCCGTTGTCCATGCTGGGCGCGACCACCGCCATGGTGGCGCTGGACATCCCCGGCAACCTGATGAGCCTGGGAGCCATCGACTTCGGCCTGCTGGTGGATGGCGCGGTGGTGATGGTGGAGGGCCTGTTCCACCGGCTGGCGCATCTGTCGCCGGAGGAGAAAAAACGACCGCCCCGTGAGCACGTCGAGGAGACGGCCGTATCCCTGGCCCGCCCCGTCTTCTTCTCCGTGCTCATCATCCTGCTCGTGTACCTGCCCATCCTGTCCCTGCGAGGCGTGGACGGGAAGATGTTCCGGCCCATGGCGATGACCGTCGTCTTCGCGCTGGCCACCGCGCTGCTGCTGTCGTTGACCTTCATCCCCGCCGCCGCGAGTTGGCTCATCCGCCCCGAGCACGTCCCCGCGCGTGAGCCACTGCTGGTCCGCTGGTTCGAGCGTCTCTACGCCCCGGCGTTGCGTCAGAGCGTGCGCCGGCGCGTGCCCGTGGCCGCCGTGGCCGTGTTCCTGTTGGCCGTGGGTGGGTGGATCTTCGCTCGCGCGGGCACGGAGTTCACGCCGCAGTTGGACGAAGGCGACATGGTGATTCAGACCACGCGTGTCCCCGACATCAGCCTGGACGCGGCGGTGACCGAAGCGGGCCGGATGGAGCGAGTCCTGCTCGAAGCGATTCCGGAGGTCCGCCAGGTCGTCTCCCGTGTGGGCAGCCCCGCGGTGGCCACGGACATCATGGGCTTGGAGATGGCGGACGTCTTCGTGTCGTTGGCGCCGAGGGACGCGTGGCGGCCCGGGCTCACCCGTGAGTCGCTCATCGAGGAGATGGGGCAGGTGCTGGAGGCCCGGGTCCCAGGTGGAGACCCGGCCTTCACGCAGCCCATCCAGATGCGCTTCAACGAGCTGCTCGGGGGCGCGGTGACGGACGTGGCGCTCAGCATCTACGGCGAGGACCTGGCCGAACTCGGGCTCCTGGCTCGCCGGGCCGCGGCGCTGTTGAGCCAGGAACCGGGTGCGGTGGACGTGCGCGTGCTCGCTCCGCCGGAGGTGCCGCTCCTCGAGGTGACGCCTCGCCCGCTCGATTCGGCCCGCGCGGGCCTGGGCGCGGTCGATGTGCTGGAGGCGGTGAGCGCGGTGCGCAGTGGCGTGGAGGTAGGCGCCACCTGGGATGGGGCGGCGCGCGTGCCCATCGTCCTGCGGTTGACGGGCGCGTCCGATGCCTTCTCCCTGGCCGAGCTGCCCCTCCCCACGGAGACGGGGGGCCTGGTGCCGCTCTCCCGCGTGGCGGACGTGCGGTTGACCTCTTCGCCCGGGCTGGTGAGCCGGGAAGGGGGCCAGCGCCGGCTGGTGGTGGGCTTCAACGTGCGAGGCGCGGACCTGGGGACGGTGGTGGAGCGGGCACGGAGCCGCGTGGAGCAGTCGCTCGCTCCGCCTGATGGTTACCGGCTCGAGTGGGGCGGTCAGTACGAGACCTTGACGGAGGCACGGCAAAGGCTTTCGCTGGTGCTTCCCGCCGTGGCCCTCCTCATCTTCGCCGTGCTGCTGTTCGCCTTCCGCCGCATGCGTCCCGCTTTGGCCATCTTCGCCAACGTCCCCTTCGCGTGCGTGGGCGGGATGATGGCGCTGGCGGCCAGGGACTTGCCCGTGTCCATCTCCGCGGCGGTGGGCTTCATCGCGCTGTCCGGCATCGCGGTGCTCAACGGCGTCGTGCTGATGTCGCGCGAACAGCGGCTCGAAGCGGACGGCCATGCTCCCGGTGAGGCGGTGGTGATGGCGGCACGCGAGCGGGCCCGGCCCGTGCTGATGACGGCGCTGGTGGCGGCGCTGGGCTTCATCCCGATGATGCTCGCTCGCGGGGTAGGCGCCGAGGTGCAGCGGCCCCTGGCCACGGTGGTGGTGGGCGGGCTCGTCACCTCCACGCTGCTGACCCTGGTCATCCTCCCCACGCTCTACCCATGGTTCGCGGGTAGGACGCGCACGCAGGCGCGTGCATGATGGGGTGAAGGAGGTCGGTGCCGTGAGGCTGCTGCTGGTGGAAGACGAGGAGCGGATGGCGAACCTGCTCCGGCGGGGGCTCGGGGAAGAGGGCCACCTCGTGGACACCTGCCGCACGGCGGAGGACGCGCTCGACCAGGCAGGCGAGGTGGCCTACGACGCCATCATCCTCGACTGGGCCCTGCCCGGCATGGATGGCGTGGCGCTGCTGCGGCGCTGGCGCGAACGCGGCTTGATGACGCCGGTGCTGATGCTCACCGCCCGCGGCACGGTGGGGGAGCGGGTGACGGGCCTGCGCGCTGGCGCGGATGACTACCTGGTGAAGCCCTTTGCCTTCGAGGAACTGCTCGCGCGCCTGGAGGCGCTGCACCGCCGCTCCGAGGGCCAGACGCAGTCCTGGGGCGGAGGGGCCATTCACATCGATGCCCGGCGGCGGATGTTGACGTGTGGCGACCGTGAGGTGGCCTTGACGGGCCGCGAGTTCGCCCTGCTGGGGGAGCTGGCTTCGCGCGCGGGCGAGGTCCACACCCGCTCCAGCCTGCTGGCGAAGGTGTGGGGCCCCAGCTTCGATGGGCCTCCCAACATCGTGGACGTCTACGTGGGCTACGTGCGCACGAAGCTGACCGAGGTGGGCGCGGAAGGGGTGACCATCCAGGCGGTGCGTGGGGTGGGCTTCCGGTTGGTGATTGAGGGCGCTCGGTGAGGTTGGTCCGGCGGATGTGGCTGTGGGGCGCGGTGGTGCCCGTGGTGGCGGTGGTCGCCGCGCTGGGCGTGGCCGTCCAGGTGTTCCGCGTGGTGCTCGAGCGGACCCTGGACGAAGCCTTGCTGTCGCAAGCCGCGGCGGAGAGCGTGAGCCTCTTCGACGCCCCGGATGGGCGCCCGCATCTGCACGTGGAGCCCTCTCCGTTGGCGGGAGAGGTGCGTACCTTCGTCCCCGCGACCCGGCTCTACGGACCGGATGGGACGCTGCTCTCCGTCTTCCCGCCCGAATCACCCACCGTCTACGAACGGGTGCTGCCCGAGGACGGGCCCACGTCGCGGCTGGAGACGCAGCGCCTGGGCACGGGAATGCGGCTTCGCGTGCTGACGGTGCAGGTGCGCTCGCCGAAGGGCGTGCCTCATGTCCTGCAGTTGGTGGCGTCCCTGGGGACGGTGGACCAGGCGGTGGGCACCTTCACCTCCGTCGCCACCGTGCTGGCGCTGCTCCTGGGCGGAGTGCTGATTGGCATCCAGGGCTGGCAGGCGAGGGGGCTCGCGCGACGGCTTCACGGCATCGCGGATCAGGTGGCTCGCTCGCGCGACGGAGGCATGGTGGCCCCCGTGCCCGTGGATGAGCCCCGGGACGAAATCATGGAGGTTCGCCTGGCGCTGACCGAGGCCGCGGTGCGCGTGCGCGCGGCGCGTGAAGCGCAAGAACGCCTCATCGCGCGCGCCGCGCACGAGCTGCGCACGCCGCTGGCCCTCATGCGCACCGGCTTGGACCTGGCGCTGCGGCGCGAGCGTGGCGCGGAGGAGTTGCGCACCGTGCTGGAGGAGAACCGGCGCGAGGTGGACCGGCTGGCCAGCGTCGCCGGTGCGCTGCTGGAGCTGTCGGCGGCGGGCGGCGCCCTCGATTTGCAGCAGGGGGATTTGCGCGGGCTGCTCGACGAAGCCGCCGCGGGAGCCTGGGCGGAGGCGGACCGTCGCGGTGTGTCGCTGCGCGTGGTGGGCCCCGACGAGGCCGACTGCCGGATGGATGCGATGGCCGTTCGTCGAGCGGTGGACAACCTGCTGGCCAACGCCCTCCGCTACGCGCCTCGGGGGTCCGAGGTGCGGCTGGAGCTGGCGCACCGGGACGCGCAGTGGGAAGTCGCTGTCCAGGACGAGGGGCGCGGCATCCCGGAGACGCACCGTGAGGACGTCTTCACGCCTTTCCACCGGCTGGAGCGGGACGCGGGGGGCGTGGGGTTGGGACTCAGCCTCGTGCGCGAGGTGGCGCGGGGGCATGGTGGCGACGCGCGTGTGGTGGAGAGCCCGGGCCCGGGCGCGCGGGTGCTGCTGACACTGCCTGGCCGGTGAGCCGGGGAGCGTTCGTCGAGCCCGGGGCCGTGGCCCGTGTTCGCGCGTGTCTCCCACATCTGCCTCCGGTACAACGCCGCCGGAATTCATCCCTTCCGACAACTCAGCGTGGGGCGTATGGCCAGGGCTCGTCGTTCGAAGCAGCACCCAGATGCATCAGGTTCCGCCGAGCAGGGCTTCGTGGAGGTGCGCGGCGCCCGCCAGCACAACCTGAAGAACGTCGACGTCCGAATTCCGCGCGACGCGTTCGTCGTGTTCACCGGCGTGTCGGGCTCGGGCAAGTCGTCGCTGGCCTTCGGCACGCTCTACGCGGAAGCGCAGCGGCGGTACTTCGAATCCGTGGCCCCCTATGCGCGCCGTCTCATCGACCAGGCGGGTGTGCCGGAGGTCGACGCCATCGACGGGCTGCCCCCTGCCGTGGCGCTCCAGCAGCACCGGGGCGCGCCCACCACGCGTTCGTCCGTGGGGAGCGTCACGACGTTGGCGAACTCGTTGCGGCTGCTGTACTCGCGCGCGGGCACGTATCCACGCGGCCAGCCGCACCTGGACTCGGATGCCTTTTCCCCCAACACGCCCGCGGGCGCGTGCCCCAAGTGCCACGGGCTGGGCCGCATCTACGACGCCACCGAGAAGTCGATGGTGCCGGATGACTCGCTCACCATCCGGGAGCGGGCGATTGCCGCGTGGCCGCCCGCGTGGCACGGCCAGAACCTGCGCGACATCCTGGTGACGCTCGGCTACGACGTCGACCGGCCGTGGCGCGAGCTGCCGAAGAAGGACCGGGACTGGATTCTCTTCACGGACGAGCAGCCCACGGTGCCCGTCTACGCGGGCTTCACTCCGGCCGAGACGCAGCGGGCCCTCAAGCGCAAGGAGCCGCCCAGCTACATGGGCACCTTCACGGGCGCCCGGCGCTACGTGCTCCAGACCTTCGCCACCACGCAGAGCGCGCTGATGAAGCGGCGCGTCTCGCAGTACATGGTGAGCGGGGACTGCCCCGAATGTCACGGCAAGCGCCTGCGCCGCGAGTCCCTGTCCGTCACCTTCGCGGGGCTCGACATCGGCGAGCTGTCGCGTCTGCCGCTCAGTGAGCTCACGGCCCTGCTCGCGCCCGTGGCGGATGGGACGGCCAAGGACGTGGCGGCGCTTGCCCGTGCCCATCCGGAGAAGGCGCTGGTGGCCCAGCGCATCGCCCACGACGTGTTGGCGCGCGTCAACGTCCTGACGGAGCTGGGCCTGGGCTACCTGTCGCTCGAGCGCGGCACGCCGACGCTGTCTCCTGGCGAGCTCCAGCGCTTGCGGCTGGCCACGCAGGTGCGCTCCAACCTGTTCGGCGTGGTGTACGTGCTCGATGAGCCGTCCGCTGGGCTGCACCCCGCGGACACCGCGGCGCTGCTGAAGGCCCTGGACCAGCTCAAGGGCTCAGGCAACTCGCTGTTCGTGGTGGAGCACGAGGTGGATGTCATCCGCCACGCGGACTGGATTGTCGATGTCGGGCCCGACGCGGGTGAGCAGGGCGGGCAGATTCTCTACAGCGGTCCGCTCGAAGGCCTGCAGGCGGTGAAGGCGTCCCGGACGCGGCGCTATCTCTTCGGCGACGCGGAGAAGCACCGCGGCACGCGGCGTTCGCCCAAGGGCTGGCTGCGCCTGCAGGGCGTGTCGCGCAACAACCTGAAGGACCTGGACGTCGACTTCCCGCTGGGCGTCCTCACCACGGTGACGGGCGTCTCCGGCTCCGGGAAGTCGAGCCTCGTGAGCCAGGTCCTGGTGGAGCTGGTGGCCGGACACCTGGGCCTCGCGGTGCCGGAGAACGAGGACGAGGGAGAGGCGCTGGAGCGCACGGTCATCCACACCACCGGCGGCAGGATTGCCTCTGGCATGGAGGGCATCAAGCGCCTGGTGCAGGTGGACCAGAAGCCCATTGGCCGCACGCCGCGCTCCAACCTGGCGACGTACACGGGGCTGTTCGACAACGTCCGCAAGCTCTTCGCCGCGACGCCCGCCGCACGCTCCCGGCGTTACGACGTGGGACGCTTCTCCTTCAACGTGGCCAAGGGCCGCTGCGAGACGTGCGAAGGCGAGGGCTTCGTCAGCGTGGAGCTGCTCTTCCTGCCCAGCGTCTACGCGCCGTGCCCCACGTGTCAGGGGGCCCGCTACAACGCCAAGACGCTGGAGATTCAGTACCGGGGCAAGAACATCGCCGAGGTGCTGGGCATGACGGTGGACGCGGCCCACGACTTCTTCAGCGAGGACCCGCTGGTGCAACGGCCGCTCGCCGTCCTGCGGGAGGTGGGGTTGGGATACCTGCGGCTGGGGCAGCCCGCGACGGAGTTGTCCGGCGGCGAGGCCCAACGCATCAAGCTGGCCACGGAGCTTCAGCGGGCCCAGCGCGGCAGCTCGCTGTACGTGCTGGACGAACCCACCACGGGCCTGCACCCCTCCGACGTGGACAAGCTGATGACGCAACTGGAGGGGCTGGTGGCCTCCGGCAACACCGTCATCCTGGTCGAGCACGACATGCGCGTGGTGGCCGCGAGCGACTGGGTCATCGACATGGGCCCGGGCGCTGGGGACAAGGGCGGGC